>NZ_JBVJLS010000004.1:406909-506846 GCF_055584605.1 Nocardia sp. NPDC102475
CGCGCCAGCGAGGTGGAGTCGTGAGCGAGATCGTCGGGGAGGCGGCGCCCATTGTCGAATTGGGGCGCCGCGCCGCCGAGCGAGCCGAATTCCGGATGCTGATCGAGGGCGAGCTGGTCGCGGCCGCCTCGGGTGCCGCGTTCGACAACATCAGCCCCGCCACCGGCGACGCGCTCGGCAGCACGGCGGCGGCGGGTTCGGCGGAAATGCTGCGGGCCATCGCGGCCGCGCGCCGGGCCTTCGACGAAACCGACTGGTCGACGAATCGGACGCTGCGGCAGCGGTGCCTGGAGCAACTGCAGCAGGCCCTCGAGGCCGAAAAGGATGAGCTGGGCGAGGAACTCGTCGCCGAGGCCGGAGCTCCGGCGATGACGCTGTGCAATGCGCAACTGGACTGGCCGCTAGCGGAGTCCCTGCGCTATCCGTCGCGGCTGATCGACGAATTCGGCTGGGAGCGCGTGCTGGAGGGCGGCGGTCTGTTCGGTGATCGCAACGTGCGCACCGTGATTCAGGAACCGGTGGGTGTGGTCGCGGCGATCTGCCCGTCGAATTTCCCGCTCGAGGTCGCGCTCAACAAACTTGGTCCCGCGCTGGCGGCGGGAAATACCGTGGTGCTCAAACCTGATCCGAATACGCCGTGGCATGCCACCCGACTCGGGCGGCTCATCGCCGAGCGCACCGACTTTCCGCCGGGTGTCGTCAATGTCGTCCCCACGCCGTCCAACGAGGTCGCCGGATTGCTGGCGACCGATCCGCGGGTGGACATGATCTCCTTCACCGGGTCGACCGCGGTCGGGCGCACGCTGATGCGGCAGGGCGCGGACACCATGAAGCGGACATTTCTCGAGCTGGGCGGAAAGTCGGCGCTGATCGTATTGGACGATGCCGACCCGGTGGCGGCACTGCGCAGCGCGATCGGCGTCTGCGTGCACGCCGGTCAGGCATGTGCCGCGACCAGCCGGATGCTCGTGCACCGGTCGAAGTTCGACGAGATGGTCGCGCAGGTGGCCGCGGCGTTCGAGGCGGTGCCGGTCGGTGATCCGGCACTCCCGCAAACCCTGGTGGGACCAGTGATCAGCGCGGCGCAGCGCAGCCGCGTCCTGGATGCGTGCACGCGCGCGACCGTCGACGGCGCCCGCCTTGTCACCGGCGGTGCGGCAGTGCAGAACCTGCCACCGCATCTCGGCGGCGGTTACTTCGTCGAGCCGACGGTATTCGTCTGCGACGATCCGAGCCTGCCGATCGTTCAGGAGGAGATCTTCGGCCCGGTGCTGGTGCTGATGCCGTTCTCCGACGACGAGGAGGCGGTACGCATCGCCAACGACAGCGCCTACGGTCTTGCGGGCGCGGTGCTCTCGGGGTCGCTGGAGCGGGGGATGGGAATCGCGCGGCGCATCCGGACCGGCGCGATCGGTGTCAACGGCGGCATGTTCTACGGCGCCGACGCCCCCTTCGGCGGCTACAAGAACAGCGGAGTCGGCCGCCAGTGCGGCCTGGAGGGTTTCCAGCAGTATCTGGAGACCAAAACCATCGGCAGCCGAATTCCGAGGCGGCACTGAACAATTCGCGACGCCGTGGCGACTCTCGGCGCGCGGCCCACCACTGAATGACGGAAAGGGTGTAACTCGTGGGGAAATTGGACAACAAGGTCGCGGTGATATCGGGTGCCGCGCGCGGGCAGGGCCGTTCGCATGCGATCAATCTGGCCGCCGAGGGTGCGAGCATCATCGCACTGGATATCTGCGCCGACCTGGAGGGAAATACCTACCCGCTGGCCCGTCCGGAGGATCTGGAGGAGACGGCCCGCCTGGTCGAAAAGGAAGGCGTCCGTGTCCATCCCGTGATCGTGGACGTGCGGGAGCGCAGCGCGGTCTGGAGTGCCATCGCGGCCGGTGTCGAGGCATTGGGCCGGCTCGACATCGTAGTGGCGAATGCCGGGATTTCGGCGATGGGCAAGGGCCAGACCATGCAGTCGTGGTCGGACACCGTCGATACCGATCTGGTGGGGGTGTTCAATGTCATCCAGGCCAGCATCCCGTACCTCGGTGCCGGAGCGTCCATCATCGCGACCGGATCGCTGGCGGCCCAACTGGGTAGTTCCACCAAGCAGGGGCCCGGCGGTTCGGCCTACAGCTTCGCGAAACAGGTTGTCGCACAATATGTCAACGACTTGTCGATCCAGTTGGCGAAGCAGTCGATCCGGGTGAACGCGGTGCACCCGACCAATGTGAACACCGACATGCTGCACAACGAGGGCATGTACAAAGTCTTCCGGCCCGACAAGGAGGCGCCGACCCGCGAGGACGCCGAGCAGGCGTTCCCGGCGATGCAGGCGATGCCCATCCCGTACATCGAACCGCAGGACGTCTCCAATCTCATCGTCTTCCTGGCCGGTGAGGACGCTCGCTACATCACCGGCAGCCAATTGCGAGTGGACGCGGGCGGTTTCGTCAAAGCCGTGCCATGGGGCAAAGGCCGATGAACGAGACCGCGACCACCTACCGGCTGTTCCGCTGCATCATCTGCGGATTCGAATACGACGAGGAATTGGGCTGGCCCGATGACGGTATCGCGCCCGGCACCCGGTGGGACGAGATTCCGGACGACTGGACATGTCCGGATTGCGGCGCCGAGAAGTCCGATTTCGAAATGATCGAGGTGGCCCGATGAGCGTCGCCGATGTGGTGGTCGTTGTCGCGGTCGGCATGGCCCCCGATGACGAACTGGCGGCGGCAGCGCGATCAGATCGCTGGACGTGGTATCGGTCTGATCGAAATATTGACTGCGCCAGGACAATTCGGTGCAGCAACGGTGGCCACACCGCGCTGAGGAAGATGCAGTAAACCTGTACTGTATCACTAACTGTAATGTGATGAATACATTCGAAATGCTGCGCCCGAGGGTGCGGCTCGATAGCTCAGAGGTTGAGAGATATGGCCAAACCTGTCCTCGTCAGCGCCGTCAGGACGGCGATCGGACGATCATTCAAAGGGGCGCTGGCGAATGTGCCCTCCGAAACCCTGGCGACCACGATCCTGCCCGAGGCGGTACGCCGGGCCGGTATCGATCCGGCCGCCGTCGACGACGTCATACTCGCCGAATTGAATTACGGCGGTGGCGATCTGGCGCGGCATGCCGCCGTGGCCAGCGGCATGCTGTCCGTGCCGGGGCAGGCGGTCAATCGGCACTGCACGGGCAGTCTTACCGCGATCGGGAACGGTGCCGCGCACATCGTCTCGGGAATGGAGCGGGTGATCGTCGCGGGCGGTGTGCAGTCGCTGTCGACCGCGCCGCTGATGAAGTGGCGGGTGCCGGGCAAGGCCGAACTCGAGTTCATCGAACCGTGGATGCCGCCGTCACATCCGGAGACGCCGGACGCGCCGACCCTCGACATGGCGATCACCGTCGGCTGGAATACGGCTGAGAAGGCGGGTATCACTCGCGCGGAGATGGACGCGTGGGCACTGCGGTCGCATCAGCGCGCGGTCGCCGCGATCGATGCCGGAAAGTTCGTCGACGAGATCGTGCCGATGAAGATCCAGCAGCTCGACGGTTCGGTGATCGACTTCGCGGTCGATGAATTCCCGCGCCGCGATACCACTTTGGAGCGGCTGGCGGCCCTGCCCGTGCTGCATCCGGAGATCGAGGGCTTCTCGATCACGGCTGGTAACAGCAGCGGGATCAACGACGCCGCGGCAGCGGTGACGCTGGTCGGCGACGACTATGCCGCCGCCGAGGGACTCGAGGTTCTCGGCACCGTGCGGGCGTGGGCCAATACCGCCGTCACCCCGGCCGACAACGGACTCGCCGCGGGCAAGGTGATCGGCAAGATCCTGGACCGCGCCGGTCTGAAGCCCGCCGATGTGGCGCTGTGGGAGATAAACGAGGCCTTCGCCTCGGTGCCGATCGCTGCGGTGCGCGAGCACGGACTCGACGAAGAGCTGGTGAACTTCTCGGGTAGCGGATGCAGTCTGGGGCATCCGATTTCGGCGTCCGGCGCCCGCATGGTGACCACGTTGCTCTACGAACTGCGCCGGCGCGGCGGCGGCATCGGAGTTGCGGCGATGTGTGCGGGCGGCGGTCAGGGCGGCGCGCTCATCGTGGAGGTTTGACCACTGTCGGCCGGATGCCGGTTCGTTGTGCGCGGACCGGACGTCCGGTCGGCACCTTTTGTACTGAAAGACTTATAGTAAGCCTATCTAAGGCTGACGATACGAGTGGAGGCTATCGGTGTCGGATGAGGTTCTGCGGGAACGCCGCGGGCGCACGCTGGTGATCACCATCAACCGGCCGGATGCGCGCAATGCGATCAATACCGCGGTCAGTCAGGGACTGGCCGACGCGGTCGATGAGCTCGACGAGAGTCCGGAACTGTCGGTCGCCGTGGTGACCGGCGCCGGTGGGAATTTCTGTGCGGGAATGGATTTGAAGGCATTCTCGGCCGGTGAGATCGTGATCGTGCCGGGGCGTGGCCTCGGTTTCACCGAAAAGCCGCCGGTCAAGCCGATCATCGCCGCGGTCGAGGGGTACGCGCTGGCGGGTGGCACCGAGGTGGTGCTGGCGACCGATCTGATCGTCGCCTCGAAAACCGCGAAATTCGGTGTGCCCGAGGTCAAGCGCGGTCTGGTCGCCGCGGGTGGTGCGTTGCTGCGGTTGCAGCGCCGCATTCCGTATCAGAAGGCCGTCGAACTGGCGCTGACCGGCGACAATTTCACGGCCGAGGAGGCCGCGGCCTATGGCCTGGTGAATGTGCTCACCGATCCCGGAAACGCACTCGACGAAGCGCTGGCCCTGGCCGAGCGGATCACCGCCAATGGGCCGCTGGCTGTCGCCAAGACCAAAGAGGTCCTCGTCAAATCCAGTGATTGGACCTCCGACGAGATGTGGCAGAAGCAGCTGGAACTGGTCATTCCGGTATTCCAGTCGAAGGACGCGCAGGAGGGCGCGCTGGCCTTCGCTGAGAAACGTGCCCCCAAATGGACTGGTGCGTAAGGGCTTTCGGCTCGCACCACAATCGACCCAAAAAGTTAGGAGACGCTGTGTCGTTCGAAGGTGAAGTAGTGCTGGTGACCGGCGGTGCCGGTGGGTTGGGTGATGCCACGGTGCGCCGGTTGCACGGTGCGGGCGCCGCCGTCGTCATCGCCGACGTCAACGACGAGAAGGCGACAGCGTTGGCCGATGAACTCGGTAACAAGGTCGCCTATGTGCGCACCGACGTGCTCGATGACGCGACCATCGAGGCCGCGCTCGCGAAGGCGGACGAGCTGGGTGTGCTGCGGTACGCGGTTATCGCCCACGGTGGTTTCGGTGTGTTGGAGCGCGTCATCAACCGGGACGGCAGCCCGGCGACGCTGAAGGGATTCGCCGACACCATCGCGTTGTATCTCACCGGCACCTACAACGTGCTGCGCCTGGCCGCCGCGCGGATCGCGAAGCTGGACCCCAAGCCGAACGGCGAGCGCGGCGCGATCGTGATGACGAGTTCGATCGCCGGGTACGAGGGCCAGATCGGTCAGTCCGCCTACTCGGCGGCCAAGGGCGGCGTGATCTCGCTGACCTTGTCCGGCGCACGGGATCTCAGTTCGGTGGGCATCCGGTTGAACAGCATCGCACCGGGCACCATCCACACCCCGCTGATGGACTTCCTCGGCGAGGAGCGGCTGGCGAAGTTCGCCGCCTCGGTGCCGTTCCCGAAGCGGCTCGGCGCGCCGGACGAGTACGCCTCGCTCGCCCAGCACCTGCTGGAAAACCCGTACATCAATGGCGAGGTCGTACGTATCGATGGTGCGCAACGATTCCAGCCGAGGTGAGCTCGGTCTGACAGCTGGGCACCGGTCTCTACATATCGCGGTCGCCGTCCGGAACTACGGGACGGCGACCGCGCTGTATTTCGGTGCGGTGGTCGCGCGTGTGAGTGTGCCGAGGACACCACCGGGCAGGTGACCGTCAGCTCGGATCTGATCGCCGTCTGGGCCTGACGGTGCACAATCTCGATGGTCTGGCGTGCGTCCGACAGCTGCCCGACCGGCCCTGCTCGTGCAGGGCCAGTCGGTCGAGGTTCAGAGACGGTAGTCGCGCAGTACGCCCTTGCTGATGATCCGTTTCTGGATCTCACTGGTACCTTCGCCGATCAGCATGAACGGTGCCTCCCGCATCAGCCGCTCGATTTCGTACTCGGTGGAATAGCCGTAGCCGCCGTGGATTCGGAAACTGGCCTGGGTGACTTCGTTGCAGAATTCACTGGCGAGGTATTTGGCCATGCCCGCGGCGACGTCGTTGCGTTCACCGGAATCCTTGAGCCGGGCGGCATTGACCATCATCAGATGTGCCGCTTCGACTTTGGTCGCCATCTCCGCCAGCGAGAAGCCGATGGCTTGGTGCTCGACGATGGGTTTGCCGAAGGTCGAGCGTTGCTGGGCGTAGCGGGCGCCGAGTTCGAACGCGCGGATGGCTATTCCGCAGGCGCGCGCCGCGACATTGACGCGCCCGACTTCGATGCCGTCCATCATCTGCTTGAAGCCCTCGCCCGGGGTACCGCCGAGCACGGTGTCCGCGGCCGCCGCGTAATTGTCGAACAGCAGCTCGGTGGTATCGATGCCCTTGTAGCCCATTTTGTGGATCTTGCCGGGAATGGTCAGGCCCGGCGCCACCGTGCCGTATCCGGCGGGCTTTTCGATCAGGAAGGTGGTGAGGTTGTCGTGCGGACGTTCGCGCCCTTCGTCGGTGCGGACCAGGACCGCGACCACGGTCGCCGTCGAGCCGTTGGTCAACCACATCTTCCGGCCGTCGATGACGTAATCGCCGGCCTCGTCGCGAACCGCTTTCGTGCGAATGGCGGCCACATCCGAGCCGAGTTCGGGCTCCGACATCGAGAACGCACCGCGGATCTCGCCCGTGGCCATCCGGGGCAGGAAGTGCCGCTTCTGCTCCGGGGTGCCGTGGTGCTGCAGCAGATACGCCACGATGAAGTGGGTGTTGATCACCCCGGAAATGCTCATCCAGCCCCGTGCCAGTTCTTCGACGCAGAGCGCGTAGGTGAGCAGGGATTCGCCGAGTCCACCGTATTCCTCGGGGATCATCAGGCCGAACAGCCCCATCTCCGCCATGCGGTCGACGATGGCCTGTGGGTAGGTGTCGGCGTGTTCGAGTTCCTGAGCGCTGGGAATGATCTCCTTGTTCACGAATGTGCGGACGGTATCGAGGATTTCGGTCTGGATCTCGGAAAGACCGTGCGTTCGTGCGAGTTTCACAGCACGACCACCGTTATCGTTTCCGCGACACATGCGGGTTTGGACTGTCCTTCGTTCTCGATGGTCCAGCGGACGGTCAGCTGTGCCCGCGTCTGTTCGACGCGCAGGTCCGCGATGGTCGCGGTGGCGCGGATGCGGGTGCCCGAGCGGACCGCAGACGGGAACCGAACGGTGTTGCTGCCGTAGTTGATTCGGGCCGTGCCGAAGTCGAGGGCGTAGATGTCGCGGCCCAGCAGCGGGATCAGTGAGAGCGTGAGGTAGCCGTGGGCGATGGTCGCGCCGTACGGTCCGTCCGCGGCGCGCCGCGGGTCGACGTGGATCCACTGGTCGTCGCCGGTAGCTTCGGCGAAGGCGTCGATTCGCGCCTGGTCGACAGTCAGCCATGGTCCCGGTCCGATGGATTCGCCGACCGCGGCACGCAGCTGGTCCAACGAGGTGAATACGCGCTTGGTCATGCCACCCTTTCGAAGACGGCGGCGAGGCCCTGTCCGCCACCGATACACATGGTTTCCAGCCCGTAACGCAATTCGCGCCGGTGCATTTCGCGCGCGAGCGTCGCGAGCATTCGTCCGCCGGTGGCACCCACCGGATGGCCGAGCGAGATGCCGGAGCCGTGCACATTCGTGCGTTCCAGATCCTGCTCGCCGAACTTCCACTCGCGCAGCACGGCGAGGGCCTGGGCGGCGAATGCCTCGTTGAGTTCGATCAGGTCGATATCGGCGAGGGTGAGACCGGCCAGGCTCAGCGTCGCCTCGGTCGCGGGCACCAGGCCGATGCCCATGATGTCGGGTCGCACTCCCGCCACCGCCCACGATTTGAGGGTGACCAGTGGGGTGAGCCCGAGTTGTTCGGCTTTCTCGCGCGTGGTGACCAGGCACATGGCGGCGGCGTCGTTCTGGCCGCTGGAATTGCCCGCCGTCACCGTCGCATCCGGATCCAGCTGTGCGCGAATGGGTTTCAACTTGGCCAGCGCCTCGACGGTGGTATCGGCGCGCGGGTGTTCATCTGTCTCGATCCGGCTTTCCGTACCCCGTGCGGATACGGTGACCGGAATGATCTGCTCGGCGCTCGCGCCGCTGTGCTGGGCCGCGACCGCACGCTGATGCGAGCGCACGGCGAGTCGATCCTGCTCCTCGCGGGTGATCTCGTAGGTCCTGCGCAGGTTCTCCGCGGTCTCCAACATGCCGCCGGGGACCGGATGATGTTGTCCGCCCGCCGTTTCGCGGCCGCGCGCGAGACCATCGTGCACCTTTACACCCCCGCGTGCCCCGCCCCACCGCATGTCGAGCGAATAGAACGCGACATTGCTCATACTCTCGGCACCACCCGCGACGACCACCTCGTTGGCGCCGCTCTGCACCTGCAGCACGGCCTGGATGACCGCCTGCAGACCCGAACCGCACCGCCGGTCGACCTGCATACCGCCGACCGTGACCGGCAACCCGGCATCCAGTGCGACCACGCGGCCGATGGCGGGTGCCTCGCTGTTCGGATAGCAGTGGCCGAGCACGACGTCCTCGATAATTTCTGGGGTCGATTCCGGTGCGCCGCAACAGACCCTGTAATGCGGTCACGCCGAGGTCGACCGCGGTCAGCGACCGCAACGATCCACCGTAGCGTCCGATGGGGGTGCGGACGGGTTCGCAGATCACAACTTCACGCATGGAATTCGTCTCCGGGAGCAGGGAATCGACGTCTCGGATCGCGCCCGCGGCGATTACATGAACCGCCCACCGGTGACCTCCAAGGTGGTGCCCGTCATATAGGAGGACAGGTCCGAGGCCAGGAACAGCGCGACATTCGCGACCTCGGTCGGCTCACCAGCGCGCGACATCGGAATTTCGGACATCTTCTGCGCCCAAACATGTTCGGGCATTGCCAAGGTCATCGGCGAACGGATCAATCCGGGCTGGATGGCATTGACCCGTACCCCGTGTCCGGCCGTTTCCTTGGCGGCGGCCTTGGTCAAACCGATGATGCCCGCCTTCGCGGCGGAGTAGTTGGTCTGACCGGCCATCCCGACCTTGCCCGAGAGCGAGGAAATGTTCACGATGCTGCCGCGCCCGACTTTCCGCATGATCGCCGCGGCCAGCCTGGTGCCGTGCCAGGTGCCTTTGAGATGTACCGAAATCACCTGGTCGAAGTCCTCTTCGGACATCTTGCGCATCGAGGCGTCGCGGGTGATGCCCGCATTGTTCACCATGATGTCGAGCGCACCGAATTCGGTGAGCGCCGTATCGAGCACGGCCTCGATATCGGCTGCCCGCGTGACATCGCAGCGCACTGCACGCGCGTCATCCGCACCTAGAATCTGTTGCGTATCACCGGGATTCAGATCACCCACCACCACGCGTGCCCCGTGCCGCACGAATGTCTCGGCGATGGCGAGTCCGATGCCCTGAGCGCCGCCGGTGACAACGGCGACGCGGCCTTCGAGTAGCGACATGGATATGTCCTCAGTGCTGAGCTCAGTATTGAGTGGAACCTAGGTCGACCGATATCTGGGCTGCGGTGATGAAGCGTGCTTCGTCGCTGGCCAGCCAGCACACGGTATTGGCCACGTCTTCCGGTTCGGCGACCCACGCCGGGAGGAACGGTGTGGTCATATGCGCCAGTTGCGGATTCGATTCGAACGCCCGGCCCAGCGCGTTGACCATGTCACCGCTGCCCATGGGTGTATTGACCGCACCCGGGTGCACGCTGTTCACGCGAATATCGTGTTTGCCGAGTTCGGCCGCCAATGATCGGGCCATTCCGGTGATGGCATGCTTGCTGGCCGTGTAATGCACCATGAACGGCTGCATCTTCACGCCCGCGGCGGAGCTGATCAAGATGATGGACCCGCCGCGGCCGCCATCGATAATGTGCTGGGCGCCCGCGACGACGGTATTCCAGGTTCCGATGACATTGACATCGATGACATCCCGGAAGGATTCGGGGGTTATCGCGTCCCAGGTTTCCGGGATGCAGATTCCGGCGTTGGCGACGATGGTGTCGAGGCGACCGAAGGTGTCGATGCCCTCGTTCACGGCCTTGCGCAATCCGTCCAGGTCCCGGATGTCGACAGTGGCGGTCAGTATGCGGCGGCCGGTCGCTTCGACCAGGCGAACCGTCTCGGCGAGATCGTCGGGCGTCGCCGAATCATAGGGAACCGCCGGTGGGAGCGGGCCCGCCAGGTCGACGGCGATGATATCGGCGCCTTCGGTGGCCATGCGCACCGCGTGCGCGCGGCCCTGACCTCGCGCTGCTCCGGTTATGAACGCAACCTTGTCCGTGAGTCGGCCGGTCACTTGCCCTCCTCTGCCTGCGGCGTCGTATGCGGATGGATCATATCCGCGAGCGGAGAACCGGCCTCTCGTTACCCTACCGCCGATCCGCCGAAATATATATTGTATTGTCTATCGTAAGCGCAACGGTAGCCTATTGTAGGTTGGACGTGGATCTCAGTGAGGAGTACGCGTATGTCGCAGGTCATCGGGTTTGTCGGTGCGGGACAGATGGGCGAGCCGATGGTGCTTCGGCTGGTGCGCGCGGGCTATCGGGTGGTGGTGCATGCGCGCCGTGAACCGGTGCGGGAACGCTTGCGAGCATGCGGTGCGGAGGTGGTGGATTCGGTTGCTGCGGCGGCCGCGTCCGCCGATATCGTGATCGTCTGCGTATTCTCTGACGCGCAATTGGTCGAGGTCGTGGGCGGTCCCGACGGTGTGCTGGCGGCGGCGGCCCCGGATACGGTCGTCGTGTCGCATACGACAGGCGCGGTGTCGACGATAAAGGAGTTGGCCGCAACGCATCCGGACGGGCCGGTGCTGTTGGACGGACCGGTGAGCGGTTCGGCCGAAGATATCGCGGCGGGCAAGCTGACGGTGCTGCTGGGCGGCCCGGCGCTGGCGGTGGAGGCGGTGCGCTCAGTACTCGAAGCCTACGCCCGGACGATTGTGGCCACGGGCGGGCTCGGCAGCGCATTGGGCGTGAAACTGGTGAACAACGCGCTGTTCGCCGCGAATGCGCAGCTGGTGGCGCTCGCGGCGGAGCTCGGCAGGCAATTGGGCATCGAGAACAACAATTTGTTGGATGTGCTGGCGGCGTGTAGCGGTAACAGCTTCGCGGCCAGTTCGATTCGACGCACCGGGGGATTCCCGAAATTCGAACAGTTGGCGGCGCCATTTCTGCGCAAGGATGTCGCGGCCTGTGTCGCCGCGACAGCCGATCTCGGCGTCGATCTCGGCCTGCTCGGCACCGTCATCGCCGACGGTCCCTTCGATCTCGGCTGACGCCGAAGCGGCCGGATGCCAACGCATCTCGGCCGCCGCGAGCAGATCCGCTACTCGACAATCCCGCAGTGCTGGTTGGCGACCGTGTCGCATGATCAGCGCGATGACGAACGCGACCAACACCGACCCGAACGTGCAACCACATTGATCTGTGTGACGTGAAAGTGAAGTGCAGGATGACCAACGAAGCCGTGGCGGAGTTTCTGGACCGCTTCCGTATTCCGCTCATCGCCGCGCCGATGACGGGGGTATCCGGCTTGGAACTGGCGGTGGCAGCGGTCGAGAGTGGCATCGGAGCCTCGTTTCCGGTGCACAACGCCGCGTCATCGGCCGAGGTGGACCGGTGGCTGTGGCACCTCGAGCAGCGCGGTGGCCTGATCATCCCGAATCTCGTTGTGCACCGGACGAATGCGCGGCTGGCGACCGATCTCGCCGTCATCACCGCCCATCGGGTACCCGCTGTCATCACCAGCGTCGGATCGCCCGCCCAGGTCGTCGGACCGCTGCACGACGCCGGTGTGCTGGTCTTCTCCGATGTGGCATCCATGCGCCATGTCGAGCGTGCGATCGCCGCGGGTGTCGACGGACTGGTACTGCTCACCGCAGGCGCCGGAGGGCAGACCGGATGGGCGAACCCGCTCGTCTTCATTCGCGCGGTTCGCCGGATCTGGGACGGTCCGCTGGTGCTCGCGGGCGGCATCACCGACGGTGCCAGTCTTTTCGCGGCCCTGGCCGCCGGTTGCGATCTCGGCTACATGGGCACGCCCTTCATCGCTACCGCGGAGAGCGCCGCGCACGAGTCCTACAAGCAGGCGGTGGTACGCGCATCGATGGACGATATCGAGCTGACCAGCGCCCTCACCGGCCTGCCGACCAGCATGATCCGGGTCGATACCGCAAACGCCGAAACACACCGTGCCGAAACCGGATTCGATGCCGCCGAGCTAGGGCAGGGCGACCACCAGCAATTATCGGTCCAGGCGCAGATGTTCAGCGCGGGCCACGGCGTGGCCGGGGTACACGACATCGTCGCCGTCGCCGAACTCGTCGACCGCGTCGAACGCGTCGAACGCGAATTCACCGCGGCGCGCACCGGGATATCCGCTCGCCGCGTGCCAGGCCGTCGACAACCAACCGAGAACGTCCTCCCGTAACCCCATCTCCCCACCCGATCGCAGCGGTGGGATTCGTCGCTGGCGCGCAACAGGCAATGCGCGTCCCAGCCTCGGGATGTTCCGCGCACCAATTCGCTTACCGCGCATGGGTTTGCCCCGCGATTTCTTGCGCAGTGTGACAAAGCCGCGGGCAGGTTGATTCCGAGGCAACCTATTTGGACGTGGGGCTATTACCAGAAACAACAACGGCCTCAGTCCATTACGTGTTGGGCTGAGGCCGCTACCCGCGATCGGTTCGAGGTTGTTACGCCGTGGGGCGGGTGAACTCACCGTCTTGCACGCCCGCGGTGAAGGCGTCCCACTCGCCGGGAGTGAATACCAGTGCCGCGCCGGTCGGATTCTTGCTGTCGCGAACCCCTATGCCACCGCCGTCCAGGAATGCCACCTCCACACATTCGTGGTTTCCGGAGCTGCGGGTGCTCTTGAACCATTTCGCACCCGCTAGGCGGTCATCGCTCACTGTCTCGAGTCCTTCCGTGCTACCTGCCGCAGCAGTGCCCTACTGGCCACCGCATCCAGCGCTGTGTGCTGGATCGTCGCAGACGCCCGCCGGTGCAGTTCGACGTCCGTCTCTTCCTCAAGGTACATGTCGCCGGAGTAGTTCTCGACGTAGACGACGGTCGGTTCGGCTACACCGTTCGGTTTGGGTTCGAAGTCGAGGATTACGAACGGTCCGACTGGTGTGCCAAGTGGAAATCCTGCCTTGAACGGCAGGATGCGGATCGAGATGTTCGGCTGTGTGCTCATGTCCGCAAGATGTCGGCACTGAGCCGCTGTGATCGCCTCGCTTCCGACGATTGTGTGCAGAACACATTCGTGCAGGATGAGATCGACGGTGACCGCCGACTTCTTGCGGGTGAGGATCTTCTGGCGCTGCATCTTCAACTCGATCCGGCGCTCGTGCTCCTCCTCGGATTCCTTCGGGAAGTGGATCCGGTTCAGCGCGGCGGCGTAGTCGGCCGTTTGGAGCAGGCCGGGCACCAGATCGGGTCGCCAGATCTCCATCGACCGCGCGTCGGTCTCCAAGCGCATGTACACGTCGAGGTTGGCTCGAATGAGATCGTTGTACGGGTTGTACCAAGTCTTTTCGGCCACCTGCCGAGCCAGCTCGATCATGGCCGCGACTTCATGGTCCGGGATTTCGAGAATCTTGCCGAGCTCGACGAGATCCCGGTCCAGCACCTTGCCGGGCTCTCCTCGTTCGAAGCGCGCGTACCTACTGTGGCTCCACTGCATCGCTTTCGCGACCGCCTCCTGGGTGAATGACGTGTTCGCCTCGCGCTGTCGGCGCACGAACTGTCCCAGCTGGCGTCGTGGCAGTGAAGTGTGTCCCGCAAAGACCATCGCAGCTCCTTGGCACTATCAGAAATGACAGGGGTCGATTGCCATAGTGGCAGGCGCCCTGCGGTTTTGAATCACTTTCGGAGAGATGCTGATTCGGCAATGCCATTTTGGCGGTCGAGTGATCTGATGTGGAGACGCCCGGGCGGAAGGCTTTGATGCGAGATCCCGCCCGCTGGCTCGACGGTTCCATCCCATTCGCGGCCGGGTGCCCAAAGACTCGGTACGACCGGAGGCTCGCAATGATAACGAACAAGCAAGTGGCAGAAATGGATACACGCCGAAGTGCCCAGCCGAAAGCTGTTGGATTCGTGCGCGGTGACGTGTCCGGGCTCGCGGCACCTCGGCACGCGTGCGCAGTGACCCGGCACGCCGAGTCATTGGGCTATCAGTACGTTTACACGATACGGCCGCCACAGGACACGTCCGATCCGATCGGATATGCCCTCGGTATCGCCGCCGGGCTCGATGTGGCCGCGCTCATTGTCTACGACCTGGCTCATGTAGACGATCAACCGGCGCGGGTATGCGAGGACTTCGATCTCGAAACCGTCTGTCCCGCAACCACTTGGGCGCGGGCAGCGCGTCCGGGGCCGTGTGCGGTGGGTGCGGCCTGATGAGCCGGGAACTCACCTTCACCCTGCCGGAGATCTGCGAGTGCGCGGACATCGAGCTGGCGCACGAGCTGATGCGCAGGCACCGTACCTGCCGGATTCATCGGTGCGTGTGGAAGGCTGCGGCGTACTACACGCTGGTCGATGCCGGACGGCTCGTCCCGCAATCGGTGACCCCGCGCGAGCGGACCGCCGCCCGGGGGATCGCGTTTCCTCCGTTGGACAGCGAGCCGCACGCTCCCCGTGGGCTGCCCCTGCGCACATTGCACGAGGTACTGGACAAGCTCAACGAGCTGGCATCGCCGATTTCCGGCGCACGCGCGAACGATCACGACAACGACTGACTTCGAACGGGGGCCGGAATGAGCGAGCGTCGCACCGAGGTCGACGGCTGGCACGCGGACTGGCGGATCGATCGCCACCGCATTCGAATAATGCTGGTGCGCAACCTATCCGAAGCACAGCCGCTGCTGTCCGCCGCGACACCTGCCGTCGCACCGGATCTGGCCGACCTGCGCGAGCGATTCCCGGAGCTCTCTCGGTTATGGGATGCGATCCGGCACGAATATTGGGTCGAATTCTTTGTCCCCCAAGAACATTCACAGGGCACTATCTAGCGAAAGGAGTATCCGGTGACTTCCGATCCGGAATCGGTCCGAGAACAGCAGCTCGCCAGTCGCGCCGTACGAGCGGGCTACCTGCTGGTGCGCGATCAGCGCTGGACACTGCTCGACGCGGAAGACGGCGAAGCGCTGTATTCGACAGCGTCACTGGACCTCATCGAGCAATGGCTGTCCCAATGACACATCCGGCGAATCCCTACCGCGCCCCGACAACTCGGTTCGCTGCTGATTGTCCGGCAATCCGACTCATCATGGGCGGTCCGGGACGAGCAACCCGAGGCATGAATCAGCCTGGCGTGCAACCTCGCTCGCCCGGCCGCCGTGTCGGTGGGCGGTAGTACGGTGCGCCACATGGCCGCGAACCCGCACGACGCCTACTTCCGCAATGTGCTCGGCCGCCCCGCGGAGGCGGCTTCGGAACTACGCCTGGTATTGCCGAAGGAGATTGTGGCGCGCCTGGATTGGTCGACGCTCGAGGTGCAGTCGGGAACGTTCGTGTCCGATGAGTTGCGGTCCCGCCAGAGTGATCTACTGTTCCGGACCCGCCTCGGCGGCCGCGACGCGTTCGTCTATATCCTGTTGGAGCATCAGAGCCGCAGTGACAATCTGATGCCGTTCCGGATGCTCGAGTACGTAGTCAACATCTGGAACCATTACCTGCGCTCGCACCCCGATGCTCGACTGCTGCCCCCGATCATTCCGGTTGTCGTGCATGTTGGCCCGAACGGATACCGATGGACGGCCCCCATGGACGTGGCGGATCTGATCGACGCTGACGCCGACGCCCGAGCGGCGCTCGGAGACTACCTGCCACGGTTGCGGTATGTACTCGACGATGTCAATGCCGTCGATCTGCCCGCGTTACTGCGACGGCCGCTGACACCCGCGGCCAAGGTGATGCTCTGCCTGCAGAAAATTGTGTCGGGCAATCCCGACCTGGTGACGCAGCTGCTGCTTCTCCGCCCCGAACTGCGGGCCATTATCGCAGGTCCAGGCGGGAAACAGGCCTTCAGAGCCATCGTGCAGTACATTTTGTTCGTCGGCGATATAGACGCCGACGACCTCGATCCCCTCACCGATCAACTCGGGACCGAAGCCAAGGAGGTCATCGTGACTACCGCTGACAAGTTGCGTGCAGAGGGTGAAGCGCGTGGGGAGGCACGCGGTGAAGCGCGGGGTGAAGCGCGGGGTGAAGCCCGTGGTCGGGCGGCGGCGTTGATTGAGTTGTTGACGTTGAAGTTCGGTCGGTTGCCCGTGTCGATTGAGCAGACTGTTCGTGATGGTGGGTTGGAGCAGTTGAAGGTGTGGACCGCGCGGGTACTCACGGCGAGCACTCTTGATGACATCCTGGCCTGAGCGGTCGCTGCTCGCTCGCGCCAGCGCGGACCGATCAACTCGGGACCGAAGCGAAGGAGGTCATCGTGACTACTGCTGACAGATTGCGCGCAGAAGGTGAAGCGCGCGGTGAGGCGCGTTGGCGGGCGGAGACGTTGATCGAGCTCGTGACCTTGAAGTTCGGTCGGCTGTCTGTCTCGGTTGAGCAGGCTATTCGTGACGCCGGGGTGGAGCAGTTGAAGGAGTGGACCGCACGGGTGCTCACGGCAAGCAGTCTGGACGACGTCCTGGCGTGAGTGGGGCGCTACTTGACTGCCCAGCGCCGACCGATCAACTCGGGACCGAAGCCAAGGAGGTCATCGTGACTACTGCTGACAAGTTGCGCGCAGAGGGTGAAGCGCGCGGCGTAGCGCGCGGTGAGGCGCGTTGGCGGGCGGAGACGTTGATCGAGCTCGTGACCTTGAAGTTCGGTCGGCTGCCTACCTCGGTGGAGCAGGCTATTCGTGATGCCAGGGTGGAGCAGTTGAAGGTGTGGAGCGCGCGGGTGCTCACCGCCAACAGCCTGGATGATGTCCTGGCCTGATCGCGGTTTCACGCCGGTCGCGCTGTCGATACGGGTCTATTGCTGACGGCGCTGTGCGTTCTTGACGAGTCCGCCGCCGATGATCAGGCGCTGGATCTCGCTGGTGCCTTCGTAGAGTCGCAGCAGTCGGACATCGCGGTAGATGCGTTCGACGGCGACATCACGCATGTAGCCGGTGCCGCCGTGTACCTGTACCGCCAAATCGGCTACCTTGCCTGCCATTTCGGTGCAGTACAGCTTTGCGACCGATGGTGCGATGCGCCGGTCCTCGCCTGCCACCCAATTGCGCGCCGCATCGCGGACCAATGCCCGGCCCGCCATGACCCCGGTCTGCATGTCAGCGATCATGGCCTGCACCAACTGGAATTGTCCGATCGCGGTGCCGCCCTGGGTGGCGGTCGCGGCGTAGGCCACCGATTCGTCGAGGGCGCGTTGTGCGGCGCCGACCGCGAGTGCGGCGATATGGATCCGGCCGCGGGCCAGTGAGGTCATCGCCGCGCGGTAGCCGATATCCTCGCTGCCGCCGACCAGCGCCTCGGGACCGACGCGCACACCCTGGAATCGCACCTCCGCCGTCCACGCGCCCTCCTGTCCCATCTTGCGGTCCTTGGGCCCTACCTCGACGCCGGGGGTGTCGGCGGGTACGAGGAATACCGCGATGCCGGCGCCGTTTTCGTCGGCCGGGCGGGTGCGTGCGAAGGCCACGAACAGATCCGCCACTGGGGCGTTGGTGATGAATCGCTTCTCGCCGTTGATGATCCAATCCGTACCGGCACTGACCGCCGTACTCCGCAACGATGCCGGATTGGAACCCGCCCCGGATTCGGTGAGTGCGAACGAGGCCACCACCGCACCAGAGGCGATGGGCTCGAGCCATCGAGACTTCTGCTCCTCGGTGCCGAATCCGACGAGTACCTGGCCCGCGATCCCGTTATTGGTCCCGAACATCGACCGCAACGCGAGAGTGGTGTAGCCGAATTCCATCGCCAATTCGACGTCCTGTGCGAGGTTCAGGCCGAGGCCGCCCCATTCCTGGGGGATGGCGTAGCCGAAAAGCCCCATTGCCTTGGCCTGTTCGACGATATCGTCGGGCATCCGGTTCTCTTCGGCGATCTCGCGTTCCCGCTCGACGACGACGGTTCGGACGAACTTCCTGGTCTGAGCCAGGATTTCGCGGAAATCCTCCGGTGCGACCGCATCGACGGCGGTGGCGGAACTCGTCATGACATGGCCTCCTGGTTGACCGCCCGGCTAGTGTATATAACCATTACTGTAATACTAGCGGTATGTAATACGGTAACGCCCGGGTCCGGCCCCGCGGACCGGTGCCAGACCTCCGTTCTCGATGTATTGGTGCTGTGATGAATGCCTATGATGTCGGTCTGTTGCTACTGCGAGCATGCCTCGGCCTGACCATGGCCGCACACGGATACGGCAAGGTCTTTTCCGGCGGACGGCTCACCGGAACGGCTGCCTGGTTCGACAGCATCGGGATGAAGCCGGGGCCGCTGCACGCGCGCCTGGCGGCGGGCTGCGAGGTGGGCTTCGGTATCGCACTCGCGCTCGGCGTGCTCACCCCCGTCGCCGCGGCCGGGTTCGTCGCGCTCATGCTGGTGGCGGCGTGGACCGTCCATCGGTCCAATGGATTCTTCATCGTGGGCAATGGCTGGGAGTACAACATGGTGCTCGCGGTGGCGGCGATAGCCGTAGCGACGCTGGGCCCCGGGCGGATCAGCATCGATCGGCTGCTCTTCGATGCCGATCAACCCGATGGCTGGGTAGGGTTCGCGATCGCGGCCGGTCTCGGAGCGGCATCCGGCATCGGGCAACTCGCCATCTTCTACCGGCCGCAGGCCACGACGGTTTCCTGATGACGGAACAGACGATGTCGCCGATGCGCGACGAAAATGACGGCGGCACCGCGGAATTCGGCAACCAATTAGCGGCTCGACTCGCGGACTACGGCGACCGCCCGTGTATCGAGTTCGAGCAGCGATGGTATACAGGCGAGGAGATCGTCGACTACATCCGTGCCATCGCGCTCGCCCGCGCCGATGTCGCCACATCAGAGCGGGTCGCCATCATTGTTCGCAACCGCGTACCGCATGCGGCGGCGGTGCTCGGATGCATCGCCGAGTCGCGTCCGATCGCGATGATCAACTCCTACCAGTCCGCCGAGTCGATGGCCCGCGATATCGAGCAGTTGCGGCCGAGTGCCGTGATCGCCGACCACCAGGATTGGACCGCGCCGGTGCTCGCGGCGTGCGAACTAGTCGGTAGTGCCGGAGTTTCGCTCGCACTGGATCCGCCGCGGATCGAGACGGTGCTGCCACGCACTCGCGGCGCGGATCCGGTGGCCGAGATACCCGGCTTGCACATCTTGACCAGCGGAACGACGGGACCACCGAAACGGGTGCCGATCCCGATGTCCGCACTCGAACATACGGTCCGGACCATGACCGGCGGCGAAACCGCCGCATCCGACGATCCGCCGGAACTGGTGTACTGGCCATTCGGCAGTGTGGGCATCTGCCAGTTGCTCGCCGGTCCGTTTCTCGGCAAGCGCATGGTGTTGCTGGAGAAGTTCAGCGTCGAGGAGTGGGTTCGCGCGGTCAAGACCTACCAGATCAGGCGGGCTGGCGTGCAGCCCACCATTCTGCGAATGATTCTGCAGGCCGATGTTCCACGCGAAGACCTGGCCTCACTGGAATATCTGCCCGGTGGTTCCGGGCCGCTGGAACCGGAACTGCGCGCGGAATTCGAGCAGCGCTATGGTATTCCGCTGCTGTGGGCGTACGGTGCGACCGAATTCGCGGGCTCGGTCTGTGCGTGGACACCGGAGTTGCATCGACGATTCGGTGCCACCAAGCAGGGCAGTGCCGGCAGGCCGCTGCCGGGTGTGCAGGTCCGCGTGATCGATGCGGTGACCGGATCCGAAGCGGCGGTCGGAGCGCACGGCTTTCTGGAAGCCAAAGTGGCTGTGCTGGGCCCGGACTGGGTGCGCACGACCGATCTCGCTTCGGTGGATGCCGACGGTTTCGTCACGGTGCACGGCCGGGGTGACGGCGCGATCAGTCGCGGTGGATTCAAGATCCTACCCGAGACCGTACGCAAGGTGCTGCTCGGGCATCCCGCGGTCCGCGACGCCTGCGTGGTCGGTGTGCCCGATGCGCGGCTGGGGCAGGTGCCTTTCGCGGCGGTGGAGGTGCGCCGCGGCGTGCCTGCTCCGGTAGAGAACGAACTGAAAGAACTTGTCCGGCAAGCTCTTCCGAGCCACCATGTGCCGGTCGCGATCGCGGTGGTCGAACGATTGCCGCGCAATGCGGCATTGAAGGCGAAGCTCGACGAGGTGGCGGCCATGTACGGCCGCGGCTGACGGCACCTCGCCAGCCGCGGCGCTGCCTCGAAACTCCGCGTAACCGCGGTGGTACTCAACGACGGCCGCACTGTCGAACTCCGCCTCCTCGGTCACTTAGTGCCGTGTCCAGATAGCTTCTGCCGTATCGCTGCGCGTGCCAGGGGTTCGTCGAACGTAGTCGAATGGTGGTCGCCTACGGCGAATTCGACCGCCATATCACTACGCTCGGCCAGCTGCTGGAGGCGGATAGCGCAGCAAGGAATTTGGATGCGGCACCAGAATTGTGATGGCGCTCGGCTACGGCTCTGTGGCACCGGTGTTGAAATCGACCGTGGCGAAATTGACGGTCGCGAGTGCGGCGAGCTCGTCACCCGGCATTGCCCGCACTTCGACTTGGACGACGATGGACCGCTTACCCGCGTGCACGATCTTGGTCACGGCGCGCGCCGCACCGGTGGTAATGGCGCGAAAATAGCGCACACTCAGATCCGAGGTAACCACGCCGCCGCCGTTCGGTCGCATTGCCAGGGCCGCCGTGCCCGCCGCGATATCGGCCAGTGTCGCGATGAGGCCGCCCTGTAGTCCGCCCGAGGTATTGACCACGTGTGGAGCGACCGGAAGTTCCCAAACGGGCGCGTCGTCCGCGCCTCCGTTTCGGCGGAATCCGATGTGGTCGAGGAGCCCGCTGATCGCTTGCATCGCTGTCATGTCTTCGCTCACCTTGTCGTCGAACGCGTATTCAGTTGCTGCCCAGGCGCGACAGCAGGTGGCGCAGTGCCGTGATATCGACCTTGCCCGTCGATCCGCGCGGGATGCCCGCATCGGATTCCAGCAGCAACCAGATCGTCGGCACCTTGAAGGCGCTCAGCCGTTGTCGAGCCTCGGTGCGGAGCCGATCGATGGCGATATCGGCCACCACGGCCGCGGCCACCTGATCGCCGTGTCCCTGAACGACATTGGTGACGAAGGCGTTCTCGACACCGCCGATACCGCGCAGGGCTTGTTCCACTTCGCTGGGATAGACGGTGGCGCCGCTGACCTTGAACATGTCGTCGGAGCGGCCGTGATAGAACAGGAAGCCGTCTTCGTCGAGACGGCCGAGATCTCCGGTGGGGTAGAAGCCGTCGACGGTCAGCAGGTCTTCGCGACCGCGTCGGCAGATGCCGCGCAGCGTATGCGGTCCCCGGAGTTGGATCTCGCCCACCGTGCCCGCGGGTGCCAGGGTGCCGTCCGACGGATCGATGATGCGCACCTGCATACCGGTGAACGGTCGCCCGCAGCTGCCCGCCGCGGTGTCGGGCATATCGGTGTCGGCGCGGTAACCGCAGTAGGGGCCGAAGGATTCGGTCATGCCGAACAGGTTGGCGCGCGCACCGGGGCGCGAGCGCTGCTCGGGTGGCAGTAGTGCCTCGAGGCTGCCCGGCCGCAGCGCCGAGAGGTCGGCGCCGATCGTATCCGCTTGGCGCGCGAGCGCTTCGGCCTGATCGGGCCAACCGCGAAAGAGGGTGACCCGCTCGCGTTCGAGTAGTCGCAAGGTGGTTTCCGGTCGCGGAATCGCCTCGGTGATCAAGGTGGCTCCCGCCAGCAGCGCGGACAGAATGCCACCGCCGAAGCCGCCCACCCAGAAGAAGGGCATCGGCAGGTACAGCCTGGTGCGGCGGTCGATGCATCGACTGGCGAGTCCGGAGCGCACGGCCCCGAATGCATTGCCGTGCGAGTGGATTACGCCCTTGGGCAGACTTCGGCTGCCGGAGGTGAACATGATCGTGAGCGGATCGGCGGCGACGACGGTGTGCGCCAAAGCGGCGGCGACCTCGGTGGCCGTCGCGGTGACATGCAGCTCATTCACCTCATCGACCGTCCATATCCGCCGTAGCGCGGGTAGCGCCAGGTTTTGGATCGGCGCGTCGTCGGGTAGTTCGAGCTCGGATCGCAGGCCTTCGACGTAGCGGTGCCCACGGAACTCCTCGACCGCTATCACGAATTCCACTGCGGCGACGCGTAATTGCACTACCAGTTCCGGTGTCTTCAGTAAGGTGCTGAGCGGGACCAGCACCGCACCGATACGCGTGAGCGCGACCGCGAACTGTACCCAGCGAACGCTATTGGGCATGATCAGCCCGACTCGGGTGCCTTTGCCGATACCGGCCTCGACGAATGCCGCGGCCAGCTCGCGTGTCGTGGCGTCCAGTTCGGCGTAGGTCAGCCGTGTGGTCGGATCGATGACCGCTGCGTCGGCTCCATTTTCGTCGGCGCGCAGTCGTAGCAGTGCGTCGACGGTGCGTGCGCTCGCCGCGCCATCTTCAGGCATCGAACATCTTTCGGAGTCGTTGGACATCGACCTTGCCGCTGGACAGTGTCGGAATGTCCGCGGCGCGCGCGAATACGAACCGCTTGGGAATCTTGTACGCCGACAGTTCCGATCGCAGTCTTTCCCGCACGTCGTCGATGGCGCCGCCGTTCGGTGTCACGATCACCGCCGCGACCGTCTGACCTCGATCCGGATCGGGAATGCCGAGCACATGCGCGGTGGCCGCGGTGACCTTGGTGATGGCCTTCTCGACCTCGCCGGTCGAGACGTTCGCGCCCGCGGTCTTGATCATCGAATCGTGTCGGCCGATGAAGTAGACGAAGCCCTCGACGTCGACGCGCACCAGATCACCGGTGTGGAACCAGCCGTCGGCGTCGAAGCTCTCCTCCCGGCTGCGCTTGTAGTAGCCCTGCATGACGTAGCGGCCACGGATGCACAGTTCGCCGATCTCACCGGTCTCGACTTCGGCACCGGTGTCCGGGTCGACGATCCTGATGTCGAATCCGGGAGCGGGCTTGCCGAATGATCCGCGGCGCTGCTCCGGCTGATCGGATTCGTCACCGCAGAGCAGCACGACACCGCCCGCCTCGGTCAAGCCGAGCATATTGTGGCGCAGCTCGGGATCGCGGGGGCGCACTTGCTCGGCCATGATCGGGTGCAGGTTACCTCGGCGCATGCTGGACAGATCGCGATCGGCGTAGCTGGGATGCCGCGCGAGATGGGCGATGGCCGCCGCGAAACCATTTGTCATCGTGGGCTTTTCGGCCTCGAGCAGATCGAGGGTCGCACCGGCGTCGGTGGCGTTCGAGCACACCAGCGTCGATCCGGCGACCAGGGTCGCCAGCAGCCCGAAGGCGAATCCGCCGATCCAGAAGAACGGCGAGTTGCAGAACAGGATGTCCGCCTCGGTGAGGCCGCGGATCTCGTTCAAGTTCTTCTGGTGATCGAGCAGCGCGGCGTGCGTGTGCACGACTCCCTTGGGCGCGCTGGTGGATCCGGAGGTGTAGATGATGGCCAGCGGGTCCGAGCCGTCGACATCGTCTTCCATCGCGGTCAGCAGCGCTTGGTCGACGGACTCGGCGAAGTGGGCGAGACCCTCGATGCTGCGGACGCGGTACAGGTCCGTGCTGTAGCTGATCGCGACGTGGCGCAGTTGCGGGACCGTACTGCAGAACAACCTGCCCCCGGAGCCGAATTTCGAGCTGGTGAGCACCTCGGTCAGCCGTTGCACGTAATCGTGGGAGCGAAAGCTGTGGGCGGCCAGCAGAATTCGGATATCACCGTCGACCAACTGCTCGCGCATTTCCCCGGCGGTGGCCAGGGTGGAGAACGGGACGATCACGGCGCCGATCCGCGCGGCCGCTAGCGCGCCGACAACGAAATCGGAGCTGTTGGGATACAACAACCCGATATGGGTGCCTTTACCGGCTCCCAGTGCGATCAGTCCGCGGGCGAGCCGGGCCGAGCGGCGCTGCGCTTCACCATAGCTGAGGCGCTCGTCGTCGCAGATCAGCAGTGGATGATCGGGGCGGGTTCGGGCATGCCGGTGCAGCAGCCGCGCCACGGTGGGGGACTCAGCGGCCATTGTCGCCTCGCACGGCGGCCGCGGGTTCGCTGAAGTGCCGTCGCACCGCGCTCAGATCCGCCTTCCCGGACGGTGTTCGCGGAATGGCGTCGACGATGACGATCCGAGTGGGAATCTCATAGGCCGCCAACCGAGTTTGGAGGAACGCGACCAGTTGGTCCGTTTCGGTGGTCGTGCCGTAACGCAGTTCCACCATGGCCACCGGTGTCTCCCCGAGACGCTGGTCGGGCCGGGCCACCACCGCCGCCCCCTGCACGGCGGGATGGCTTTCCAGGGCGCTGCGCACATCGTCGGGCATGATCTTGAACCCGCCCCGGATGATCGCCTGATCGGCCCGCCCCAGGATCCACAGAAATCCGTCGGCATCGATGCGGGCGACATCGGTGGTGCGGATCCAGTCCGCCGACGGTCCCAGCTGGCCGGGGATCACCTCGAGCAGACCGGGCTGCTCGGCCCCCAGGACCGTACCGTCCTCGTCGACGACCCGCAGCCGAGCGCCGCCGCTTGCGCGACCGACGCTGCCGCGCTTGGCATTCCAGTATTGCTGGTGATCGGCGAGCGTCCAGCCCGCCACGCCGCCACCGAATTCCGTTGCGGCATAAGAGGTCAGGACCGGGATACCGAACTTCTCGTAGAAGGCATCGGCATCGGCGGCCGATAGCGGTGCCGTGCCGGAGGTGACGACGCGAATGCCCGCCAGATCGTCCTTGCCCAGACCCGAATGCAACACCGTGCGCAATGCGGCGGGCACCAGCGATACCGCGGCCGGGCGATGCGCACGCACTGCCTTGGCCCAGCTGCCTAGTTCGAACCGCGGCAACAGCACGAACGGCCGAGCTTCGGTGACGCACTGCAGTATTCGGAATATGCCGCCGATGTGGACCAGCGGCGCATTGACGATCGCGACACCGCGGCGTGGTTCGCTGGGCGCCGTCGCACGACTCGGGTCGGGGCCGAGCACACTGCGCGCGAGCATGTCGTAGGTGATATCGACGCGCTTCGGGGGTCCGGTCGTCCCGCTGGTCAGCATGTGCACCGCCACTCCCGGCTCGGCCGCACCGGGATCGCGCGGCTGCCCGGTCGAGTGCGGTTCCACATCCAATTCCGATATCGACACCGTCGCCGGGCCCGATTCGGGCGCGACCAGCGCCGCGAGATCGCTGGCGCGACCGATGACCAGCGGTAGCCGCAGTGCGGCGATATCGGCTCGGATCCGGTCGTCACCGCGTCCCGGATTGATCACCACGACGCTGCCGCCCCCCAGCAGGACGCCGAGAAATGCGGCGACATGTTCGGGCCGATTGCGCAGCAGGATACCGACCTTTCGCGGCTCGGTCCCGGGCTCGGTGGTGTATGAGCGGATGCGGCGTGCCATATCGGCGAGCAGTCGCCATGAGTACCACCGATCGTCGTATTCGATCGCGGGCGCGTCCGGGCGCAGGTCGAGCACATCGGCGATGCGCCGGATCAGTGCATGGTCGCCGCCGGGATAGTCGTTCATCACCGGATCCTCGGTTCGGTCGAAACTCGCTGTGGCGCGGTATTATCGGCGAGCTGGGCGGTACCGATCGGATTGCCCAGGCGGGTGTAGATGAGGCCGTGGTCCAGCGCGGCTCGATAGGGCTTGTCGAGTGATTCCCAGATCGCTTTGACCGTGCCCTGCGTGGCCGCGGGCGGTTTGGCGGCGACGGTGGCCGCGATCTCATGCGCGCGGGCCCAAAGTCGATCGCGCTCGACCACTTCGGTCACCAATCCGATGCGCAACGCGGTTTGCGCGCCGACGCGTTCGTCATTGCCCATCAGCGCCATCCGCAAGGTATCGCCGAGACCGACGCGTCGCATGAGCCCAACCGGTTCCAATGCGGAGACCAGCCCCGCCGAGACGTGCGAGTCGAAAAAGGTGGCCTCGGTCGAACAGATCACGATGTCGGCCTCGTTGACGAAATAGAACGCGCCCGCGGTGCAGAGACCGTGCACGGCGCAGACCACCGGCTTCCACATCTTCTGCCACTTCGGGCTGAGTGCCTCACCGGGATCCTCGTGATGCCACACACTGGCGGGCTGCCCATAGGGCTTCTTGATATCCAAACCGGCACTGAATGCCCGATCACCCGCCGCGCGCACCACCACGGCATGGACCGCATCGTCCAATTTGACGATATGCCAGGCACGTTCGACTTCCTCGCACATGGTGCGATCGAAGGCGTTGAGGCGCTCGGGCCGGTTCAAGGTGATGGTGGCGACGCGGTCGACCGGATCCACCTCGAGCAGAATGGTCTCGAATTCGGTACTCATCGGCACTGCCAGTCCGGGGTCCGCTTCTCGATGAAAGCCTGGGGTCCCTCGAGCGCGTCCTCGGTGCGGGTGACGCGCTCGCGGAACGATTCGGCCAGCATCTCCGCCTCGTGCAGCGGCACGTCCAGGCCCTTGACGATGGCCAGGCGGGTGCCCCGAACCGCCAGCGGCGCATTGGAATTGACGATATCGGCGATCTCGTGTGCGCGCTCGAGGAGTCGCTCGTGCTCGACGACCTCGGTGATCATGCCCAAGTCGTAGGCGCGCTGCGCGCTCATCCGTTCGTGCTTGCCCAGCAGCGCCATGCGCAGCGCGACCGAACGCGGCAGCACCCTGGCCAGGCGCACCACCTCGCGGCCCGCGACCAGACCGATGCTGACGTGCGGATCGAAAAAGCTCGCCCGCTCCGAGGCGATGACGATATCCCCGGTGGTGACCCAGTCGAGCCCCGCGCCGCAACACAATCCATTGATCGCGGCCAGGATCGGTTTGGTCATGGTGCGAAAGGGCGGTGTGCCCTCCTGCGGCGCTTCCCACTGCTCATAGGTGGACAGATACGGCCGCTCGTTGATCACCTTGCCGTCACCGGGGATGGCCTTCACGTCCGCGCCGGTGCAGAAGGCCCGCCCGACGCCGGTGACGATGATCGACCAGACCTTGTCGTCGCGCTCCGCCTCCTCGTATGCGGCCCGCAACTCGGTGATCATGTGCGGGCTGAGCGCGTTGAGGGCGTCCGGCCGATTCAGTGTGACGGTGGCCGTATGCCCGTCGACGTCGTATCCGATGGTGTCGAACGGCATGGGATTCCTTCCTCGGTACGGCTGCTGACGCGCGCTACTGATGTGTATACAGTAGACAGTACCGTTAGCCTTCTGCAAAGGTAGCGGATAGGCATCGACGACGAAAAGAGGCCCGATGGCTGAGCATGGGCACACACCCCCGAGCGGCGCTACGGCCGCGACCGGATCGGCGATTCGTTTCGGCGAGCAACCGCTGCCGCAGACCATGGCCGCGGCCGCCGCGATCCGCAGGCTCAGCGGGTTACTCCTGTCGCTGGAACATCCCCACCCGACCGTCGAGGCCATGCTCGGGCAATTCGCCGAATGGGAGCGCGAACTGGTCCTGGCGATCCCGCCGGATCCGGCGCCGCGGGTCGGCCCGACCCAAAGTGCTTCGCAGCGCGTCTATCTGGACCATTCCGCGGATATCGGCGCATACAATCCGTGTTTCCCGGAATACCGATTCGACCATCTCGGCATCGGCGCTGCCGCGGGCACGGTCACCTTTCCGCTGGTGCACGAGGGGCCGCCCGGGCTCGTGCACGGTGGGTTCCTCGCGGTCTTCTTCGATGCCGCCGTCCAGCACCAGAGCTGCGTGGTCGGCCTGACCGGCAAGACTCGCTCGTTGAATGTCACCTATCGCCGTCCGACTCCGATTCTGGTCGAGCTGCGATTCGAGATCGTCCGGTCGGTGGGGGAGTCCGGCATCGAATCGACGGCGCGGCTGATTCTGGAAGACGAGGTGCTGTGCACGGCGGTCGTCCAGACGGTCGCGTTGCCGCCCGAGCGGCTGACCGGCGCGCGATACGGAAAGCGATCCCCGAAAGAGAAGGAAGAGACACACCGATGACCAGTTCGAGCGCCGCCGACGGCCGCGTGCTCTACCACGTGGACCCGGACAGAAGGATCGCCACTGTCACGCTGAATAATCCGAGCCGGCGGAATTCCTACGATGCGGCCATGCGTGACGGTCTGGCCCGATACCTGGACCAGATCGCCGAGGACGACGACATCACCGTCGTGCTGCTGCGCGGGGCGGGCGGTGTATTCAGCACCGGCGCCGACATGAACAATGCCTACGGCTGGTACGGCGAGGGCGCCGGAAACGGCAAGCGGCCCACCAAGAGCCGGCCCAGCCAACGGCGGCGGCTAACGGTCGACCGCAAATCGTTCGACTTCTACCACAATTTCCTCGGGTTTCCGAAGGTCACTGTCGGCGAAATCAGTGGTTTCGCACTCGGTGGCGGTTTCGAAATGGCGCTGATGACCGATATTTCGGTGATCGCGCGGGATACGAAAGTCGGTATGCCCGCGACCCGCTTCCTTGGTCCCGCGCTCGGCAGTCTGCATATGTTCTTCCACCGGCTCGGTCCGGTGCTCGCACGTCGGCTGCTGTTGACCGGCGACATCATCGAGGCGAGCGGCGTCGAACATCTCGGTGTCTTCACCGAGACGTGCGAGCCGAACGCGGTGACCGTGCGGGCGCGGTACTGGGCCGAAAAGGCGGCGAAGATGCCTGCCGATGGTGTCGTCATCGCCAAGGAGGCGTTTCGGCTCGTCGAGCAGAGCCAGGCCTATCAAGGCGAGGAAGTGGCCAGCTATCTCTTCCACGCATTCGGGACCAATCTGCAATTCGCCTCCGGCGAATTCAACTTCGTCAAGACACGCGCGGAGCACGGGACCAAGGAGGCATTCCGGTTGCGGGACGAACACTTCCATGTCCCGGAACCCGAGGTGCCGTAGCGAGTCGGCTCACGAAGGCTCCGGCGGGATTGATTCGCGCCGGGTCTCGGCATCATCGAGATGCATTTCAGACCGCATTTTCGGGGGAGGTGGTGGCGTCCGCGGTATTTTGCTATCGACCCTGGAAGTCCGGTCGGCGACGCTGCTGGAAGGCCGCCAGGCCCTCCTTGAAATCTTTGGTGCGGCAGGCGAGTTCGAGGGCGAAGAGTTCGTGGTTCAGCGCTTCGGGCAGGGCGGTGTGCTGGTTGTGATGGATGGCCTGTTTGGTGAGTCCGAAGGCGATGGTCGCCGTCGCGCCGAGGCGGGTGAGTAACGCCTCGGTGTGCTGTTCGAGTTCGGCGGGGTCGGTAGCCTGATGAATCAGGCCCCAGTCGGCCGCGTCGGTGGCCTCGACCTTCTCGCCCAGCAGCAGTAGTCGTTTGGCTCGGGTGAGGCCGACCAGGCGCGGCAAAAGCCAGGTGGATCCGGTGTCCGGACTGAATCCGCGGGCCAGGAAGGGCTCCCAGAACACGGCATCGGCGGCGGCGATGGTGAAGTCGGCCGCGAGCGCGAGGTTGCATCCCATGCCGGCAGCCCAGCCGCGGACGGTGCAGACCACGGGCAGCTGAATGGTGTGGACGAGTTCGATGACCCGGTGTGCGGTATGGGGTATGCGCCGGACGAGGTCACCGGTCCGGGCCCGGTTGGCGGGGCTGTTGGTGGCGACCCAGTCCACCCCGGAGCAGAAATCGTTGCCTGCGCCCTGGATGTGGATGACGCGCAGGGTGTCGTCGGTGGCGGCGGCGGTGAGCGCGCCGACCAGATCATCGATCATGGTGGGGCTGAGTGCATTACGCCGGGCAGGGCGGTCCAGGGTCAGGCGCAGCAGGGAGCCGTCGCGGTGGCTGTGCACCGTGCCGCCGGTGGTGTCGTCATCGCTCACTGTTGTACCCGCGCCTTCTCCGGCCGCTTACCGATCGGACCATACTGTTAGATATACAGTATCTAATACTGTCAGGTGTGGCGATCGTGCGCTTACTCAGGGGATGACTTGGCCGATACCGAGCAGGTTGCCCTCGCTGTCGCGGAACCACGCACCCCGCTCGGCACGTCCCTTGCTCGGATAGTTGCCCTCGATATCCATGATCCCGTTGACGGTACCGTCGTATTCCTCGAACACCACGCCACGGGCACGCAGGCCCGCGACGGTTGCCTCGATGTCATCGACGTAGAAACCCATTTGGGTGAACGAGCCGTCCGACGCACCGGCGGAGGCGAACAGGCAGAAGACACCCGTGGCGCCTTCATAGCGCAGGCCGCCCTCGCGTTCCTCGACCGGTTCGAGGCCGAGTTTCTCGGCGTACCAGCGGCGGGCTCGGCCCAGGTCCTCGGTGGGTATGCGGGCTTCGATGTGTGCGTTTCTCAGCATCCTCGTCATGGTAGCCAGCCGGATGGAAGACTCGTGGGTCGGAACGGTCACCGTGATCGAGGGAGTTTGCGACGTGGAGGTCGTGTACAACATCGTCGTCGTCGCCCATCTGCTGGGTATGGCGGCGGTTGTCGGCGGGTATGTCGCCGGACAGCCGGGCGTATCCGAGCTGATGGTGTGGGGTGCGCGGGCACAGCTCGTCACCGGTCTGATCCTGGTGGGGATGGCGGATTCGATCGATTCGCTCGGCAAGGATCCGAATATGGCCAAGATCGGTACCAAGCTGGTCATCTCCGTGCTGGTTGCCGCGTTCGCCGAGATCGGTCGTGCGGATGCCAAGAAGGGGAAGCCGGTGCCGTGGATGACGCACGCGTCCGGTGGTTTGGCGATCGTCAACGTATTCATCGCGGTGCTGTGGACCTGATCTACTGGCGCGCACGGCCTTCGACATTGCGCCACCCGCGCCGTACCTTCGTTACAGGACGGAAGTAATGGAGGGCATCGGATGCGGGTCGATATCGAATTCACCAGCGGCGCAGTGACATTGCGGGGCTGGCTCTTCAGGCCGGAAGCGGCGTCGGGTCCCGTCCCGCTGGTGGTGATGACACACGGCTTCGCGGGCGTCAAGGAATGGGTGGCCCCGTTCGCGGAAGTGTTCAGCAGAGCGGGCCTGGCTTGTCTGGTGTACGACCACCCTGGATTCGGGACATCCGATGGCGAACCGCGTTACGAGGTCGACCCCGTCGCCCAGATCGAGGGCTATCGCGATGCGATCACCTTCGCGCAAACCCTGGAGGGCATCGATCCGGAACGCATCGGCATCTGGGGAACCAGTTTCGCGGGCGGGCACGTGTTGGTGGTCGCGGCGACCGATCGACGCGTGCGCGCGGTGGTGTCGCAGGTGCCACTCACCAACGGCTGGGCCAACTTCCGCAGTCTGGTCCCCTCCATCATGCTGCCCGCGGTCCATGCGGCCATCGCCGCCGACCGGCAAGCCCGCGCCTCGGGCAAACCGCATCAGATGATCAAGGCGGCCTCCGACGATCCCACCGAACTCGTCGCCATGCCCGGTATCGAGGTCTACAACTGGTTGATGGCCAACGGCCCGCAGATCCCCACCTGGCGCAACGAGGTCACTCTCTCCAGCGTCGACAAGTTCCAGTCCTACGCCCCGGAAGCCTTCCTGCGGCGCGTCTCTCCGACGCCACTGCTGATGGTGATCGCCGATCAAGACACTCTGACGCCTAGCGATATCGCCCTGCAGAGCTACGCCGAGGCCCTGGAACCCAAACAACTGGCGCTGATCCCGGGTCCGCACTTCGCCGTCTACGAGGAGCAGTTCGAACGAGCGTCCAGCGTCGCCCGCGACTTCCTGCTCGCCCAGCTGAGCGGATAACGCCTTCGAGCGAGTGGGTCGCGCGAGCCTGGAACAGCGAGGGCGACGTCGTCGGCGTAGCCGGTCCGCAGCCCATACGCGTGGGAGTGTAGTGGCGGCGCCGGGTTCGAAGTCGAGGGTGAGGCCCTATCTGCTCGACAGTCGGCGCATTTCGGCATCGAGTGCACGAACGGGTAGCCCGGAATTGGAGCCATGAGCTCAGAGTGGCCGGAACCCGGTACCGACGGCGTCCGACTGATTCATCTCATCCAGGATTACGCCGATGTCGATCGCCACGGCCGGATCGTGCACCGCCGGCGCCGCGTCGCAGGCGACATCGAAGACGGTCACGCCGGCCACCACGATCCCGATGTGCCCGATATTCATCCCGACCAGGCGGTCGGCGAGGGTCACCGGACCGCCCGAATCGCCCGGCCTGGAGCAGAGCTGGCTCCGGAACCACCAGTCGTGCGTATCCCACACCACGCCACAGTCGAAGCCGGAGGTCCGGCCGTTCTTGCAGACGATATCGCCCGGTCGCGGCGGTGCGCCGATGCCGCCGATGAAGGTCTGCGCCACCTGGCGAACCGGCGTGACCTTGGTGCGGTCGAATTCTATGACGGCGTAGTCGTTGCTGTGCCCGACCGCGGCGACGGTGCCGATGATGCCCGCCTGCTGTGTCTCGGCCTGGACGGACATACCGATATCGGCGCAGTGTCCGGCGGTGAGTCCGACCATCCGGTCGGCTCTGTCATAGCCGACCGTGGTGAGGGTGCATACCGCTCGGCCCTCGATCAGGATGCCCGAGCCGCCGCCCAGTGTCGCCATCTGTGCGGCTGTCGCGTCATCGGGGAGCCCCGAGGGCGCGACGACCGCGATGACCGCGGCCACCAGCACGCGTATCCCGATCCGGCCCATGGCAACCATGTCGCTAACTGTCCGCCGTGGTCGCAGCTTCTCGTGTTCGCTTTCGTTGCAGGTGGGAAACAGTTTGATGTCGCCAGCTGCGTTGTCCCGCTCGAGCGCGCCTGCGGTGCACATGGAATCTCCACAATTGACGCGGGTTCTCTCCACAGCGAGTGGCTAGGGTTTCGGTTCATGGAACAGCACGCGGCGGGCAATGGGCAGACGGCGCGACGGATTCTGGTGGTCGACGACGAGGTGACCATCGCGGAATCAGTGGCGGTGCGCCTGCGAGCCGAGGGGTTCACCGTCGATCTGGCGCATGACGGGCCGGGAGCGGTCGCGACGGCCGAGGCAGTGGTGCCCGATCTGGTCGTGCTGGATGTGATGCTGCCCGGCTTCGACGGTCTCGAGGTGTGCCGCCGTATCCAGGCCGCGCGCCCGATCCCGGTTCTCATGCTCACCGCGCGCACCGATGAAACCGATCAGCTCATCGGCCTCGGTGTCGGTGCGGACGACTACTTGACCAAGCCGTTCTCGCTGCGTGTCCTCACCGCTCGCGTGCATGCCCTGCTGCGCCGGCTGGATCGCGTCGCCGACCGGGACGGCGCCACCATCGTCGTCGGCGATCTACGCATCGATGTGGACCAGCGTCGTGTGTGGCGCGCCGATATCGAAGCGCAACTCACTCCGCTCGAATTCGACCTGCTGGCGCGCCTGGCACGACGTCCCCGCGTGGTGCTGGCCCGGGAACGATTGCTCGAAGAGGTGTGGGACTGGGCCGACGCCGCGGGCACCCGGGTGGTCGACAGCCATATCAAGGCATTGCGTCGCAAGCTCGGCGCGGACGTGATTCGCACGGTGCACGGTGTCGGCTACGCGTTGGACGCGCGATGAGCGATCACGCCACCGAGGATGTCGTGCGCGCGGGGGCGCAGTGGCGCGCAACTGTTTCGCGGAAGCTGCGCGGCATATCGGACGCGGTAGCGGAAGTGGTGCCGCGACCGTTGGATCCGGTGAAATCGATCAAGCTGAAGTTCGCGATTCTGATGCTCGGGTCGGCCGGGGTGGCATTCGGCTTCTTCCGGCTGCGGATCGGCTGGCTGCCGCCGAAGACGACGATCGCGGCGACGGTGATCGCGCTGATCACCTCGCAGATCCTCGCGCACGGCACCACTCGGCCGCTGCGCGAGATGACCGCGGCGGCCAAGCGGATGGCGCAGGGCGACTACACCCGCCGGGTGCGGGCCAGCTCCCGCGACGAGGTCGGCCAACTGGCAGTGGCGTTCAATCAGATGGCCGCCGATCTGGCAGCCGCCGACCAACAGCGGCGCGACCTGATCGCCAATGTCTCCCACGAACTGCGCACCCCGATCACCGCGCTGAATGCGGTACTGGAGAACATGGTCGACGGCGTATCCGAACCCGACGACAAAACCCTGCGCACCGCACTCGCCCAAACCGAACGGCTCGGCCGACTCGTCTCCGAACTGCTCGACCTGTCCACCATCGAATCCGGCGCTCGCGCCCTCGACCGCGAAGAACTCAGCGTCACACCGCTGTTGGCCGAGGTCATCGCCGAGGCCGAGGTGGCCGCCGCGGCGCTCGGGCGCGGCGTGCGTTTCCGCACCGATGTGCAACCAAGCAGCGCAAGCGTTTTCGCAGACCGTGCACGTTTGCATCAGGTGCTGCTCAACCTGCTCGACAACGCCGCCCGCCACGGACCCGCGGGCGGGGAAGTCCGCATCGAGGCCCGCGCCGACCGCGGTGGTCTCGTCATCGACGTTCAAGACCAAGGCCCCGGCATCCCGATCGCCGAGCGCGCCACCATCTTCGACCGCTTCACCCGCGGCGGGCGCACCGACGGCGGCGGTACCGGTCTGGGCCTGGCCATCTCCCGCTGGATAGTCGATCTACACGGCGGCACCATAGCCGTCGCCGATCCGGGCTCCCGCATCCGCGTGGTACTTCCGGCCCCTTGACGCCCAACGTTCCGCAACCCGGACCTCGGAGGTTCCGGGACGATCTCGCACACCCATAGGAGGGATACCAATGCCAGACCGATCCGATCCATCGCAACCCGAATCACCTGCGTCACCCGCAGCGATATCGGAGCCGAAGGCACGAGCCGAATCGGCAGCCGACGCACCGAACGCGGCCGACCCTTCGGCCGAAACGGGGACACCGTCCGAGCCCGACACCCTGTCCATATCCGAATCCGTGGGTGATGCGCCGACCTCGGTCGAGTCCGGGGGTGATTCGGTTCCGGAGGCTGTCGAGGCGTCGGCTGCGTCATCCGCTGAACGGGCGTCGGACGCATCGGATTCGACGAGCGTGGGTGTGGTGCAGACGGAATCGGGCGAACCTACTGGCACGTCGACGGCGGATCGGGGAGTGCCGTCGAGTGGTACGGCGGACACGTCATCAGGAACGGCGTCGAGTGCGCCGCCGACCGCGCCGAGCGTGTGGGCGAGCCCGTCGAGTGTGCCGATGAGCCCCCCGTCGAGTGCGCCGCCACCCATCATGATGCCGCCGGTTCCGCCGCCGAGCTCCGCGTTGCCCGCGCCACGACCCTGGCCTGTACAAGCGCCGAGATGGCGGCGCGTCGCCTGCCCGCCAGGCGTATTGCCCGCAGCGGGCATCGCAGGTCTCGCGGGCGCGGTATTCATACCGTTGGGCCGCCCCGGAATCGGTTGGGTACTCGCCGGTTCGGTGGCAGCGGCCGCGGTATTCACGGTGGACCGCCGCGCTCGTCGTACGGCAGAAGCGGCCGTCTCGGCACAGCATTCGGCCGCGTCCGAGGAGACGAGGCGTGATCCAGGACGCCTGGTTCCCGAGATACCCGGTGGTCGGACGTTACTCGAAGATGTCAGTGCCCCGTCCGATCTATCTGACGTGAACAGCGGCGGTTCGGTGGGGGTCGATGCAGCATCGATACCGAACTCGCCGGAATCGCCCACCTCGAAAGCGACTGAGCCCGAATCGGGGAGCTCGGATCCGGTCGGTACCGGCGGCCTGACGACTGTGGAAGACGGTGGTACCGAAACTGATCCGGCTGGATCGGGATTCGGTGTCCGCGCTGTGAATTGGGGGCGGGTGTGGTGGACGACCCTGGCGTTGGCGCTGCTTGCGGTCGGGGCGGTGCGGGCGGCCGGGTGGCTGTTCGCGCTGTGTGTCGTCGGGGCTGGGGTGGCCGGGTCGTTGGCTGTTGTCGGGCGGCGTTCGGTGTATGGCGCGTGGTACGACGTGATCGCGGTGCCGATCGAGTCGATCGGGGGCATTCCGTGGGTGTATTCGGCGTTCGGGCGGATCGGTGACGGTCCGGCGCGCCGGTCGTGGCGAGCCGGGATGTCGGTTGCGGTGACGCTCGCGTTATTGGCGGTTTTCGTGCCGTTGCTGGGCGGCGCCGATGCGACATTCGCGAAACTGCTCGACGCGGTGACGCCGGAGATCGACGCGCCATCGGTTGTGCAGTGGATCGTGCTGTTCGCGGTACCCGGTCTGGGAAGCGTCGGTGCCATGTATCTGCTTGCCGGTCCGCGAGCCGCGGCGACGGGTGCTTCGTCCGCCGGAGGCCTGCGACGGTTGGAGTGGGCACTGCCGGTGGGCGCGTTGACCATCCTGTTCGCGGTCTTCGTCGCCGCCCAGTTCGTCGCGCTGTTCGGCGGTGACGACTACGTGCAGCGCACCGCGAATCTGACCTACGCCGAATACGCGCGCAGCGGATTCTGGCAGCTTTCGATCGTCACCATCCTCACCCTCGCCGTAATCGCCGTCGTATTGCGTTGGGCCGCAAGGGAATCTGCCGCCGACCGGGCCTGGCTGCGGATCCTGCTGTGCGCGATCAGCGTGCTGACGCTGATCATCGTGGCCTCCGCCCTCGGCCGCATGTGGACCTACCAGCAGGCCTACGGGTTCACGGTCATGCGCCTGCTGGTCGAGGTATGCGAACTCTGGCTGGGGCTGGTGTACCTGTTGATGATCGCCGCCGTCCTTCGCTTGGACGGCACCTGGCTGCCGCGCGCCGCCATAGGCACCGCCATGTCGACACTGTTCGCACTGGCTGTGCTCAATCCGGAAGGCCTTGTCGCGGAACGGAATATCGACCGCTGGGAGCACGGCAAGAACCTCGACACCCTCTACCTCGGCAGGCTCTCACCCGATATCGTCCCCGCCGTCAAGCGGCTTCCCGAACCGCAGCGCAGCGAAGTGCTCTCCACGATCCGCCTCGATCTCGACGACGATACGTGGCAGGGGTGGAACCTGTCGCGCGCGAACGCCCGCTAGGTCGGGTGCATGGGCTCAGCGCCCGTTTCTGTCCTGATCCCGCGGATTCGTCGTGGGAATGGGCGCTGAGTTCGACGGTATCCGCTAGCGGGGCGCGAGCAGCCCGGGTGCGTCCATCGTGTCGACCAGCCAGCGCCCATCGGGCTGCTTCGCCAGGTTGATCACGATGGACAGCTGCGAAATCTGGGGTTCCGGGGTGGCGATATTGCGCACCGCGCGACCGACCGAAGCCACCACCGAAGCCCTGCCGGGATCCAATGTTTCCAGCCCGCAACGCGTTCCTGTCGAGGAACTGTGCACTTGCGCCTGAGTCATCGCCTCGCGCATCGGGGCTTCGACCTCGGTGATCTGCCGCAGCCAGGCACCGGTCGAACCATTTCGGGCGGCATCGCGAATGCTCCGGCCTACGTCAACGGCTACGACTGCAACCCGTAAGCGATCACACGCCGACCGGTTCAATCAGCGCGATCAGCGGCAAAAGAGGGCGTTCGGTTGCCGCAGTTCACCGCCGTGTCGGCCACGTACGATAAGTGGAGATCACCGGTAGGCGAGATCACCAGCACCGTCGAATCAGCATGAAGTGTGACGTGATCATCGAGGCCGTGCAGCAGTCGGCCGAACTCGACACCCGCGAGCAGGCCCGCGAGGCCCTAACGGCGGTGTTGTCCACGTGCGCGCGATCCCTACCGGCACCGGTCCGCCCTCTGCACGGTCAGCGGCTGTCTGGCCTGCTGGAGGAGGAGTCGATGCAGCCCTTCGGCGCGCCCCACCCGTTCGACGGCAGCCATGTGATCGCCGATCAGTTGCCAACCCTCGCAGGGGCGATGAGGACACGCGGCGTCGCCATCCCTGTTTCCTCGCCATAGCCATCCTGAACCTGCTCGTCGAAGACAAGTTGAGTAGCCGCGACCTTGAAACGGTGCTGACAGTCCGCGAGTCGGCGGTCCATATGGGGTTCGTGGACGCTAGCGCGAACGAACGAGCAATAGGTCGTCTTGTCAAAATCATCGATTGGGTGCTCGATGTCCGAACTCACCTGGGCCAGGAGGCAGCGATCACCCGAGTTCGTCTGCCGGGCAGCGGCTTTCGACATCATGGACTCCTCCTGGATGTGTCTGTCACCCGGTCATAGGGTGAGGGCGGCAGATCCCCCGGGGAAACGGTGAGGATGCCCAGTTCACCGAACTTCGGTATCGGAAGGGGGTTTTCGCGGTTGTGGGGCTATAACGCTGATGACCGTGCGCACGACGCGTGCTGGTTGGTAGTCGGCCGTAGGTCCGGCACGAGGCTTGTGTGCACGGAGGACGAAATCTATGGGTACATCGGATCGCGATGCTGTCCAACCCGACAGCATGTCATCCGATCTCGACCCCATCGACGTCACGATCCCTAGCACAGAAGGTCTATCCGATTGCCCAGCTGATTGCGCCGCACGCGAGATCCCCACGCTGACAACAGAAGACGCTAAGTCGGAATCGTCATCGAAACCACCTCACCTCCCACCCCGTCGCGCAGGCCATGGACGCGCTAGATCGGGCGCAGGCCGACCGTGAACTTTCGAGCTGGCCGTCGAGCACCGCGGAAGCGGACCGATATGGGAGGAGCTTGTCGCGGTGCTGTCCGGATATGCGTGGCAAGTTCTCGAGCCATGGATCCACCGCTGCAACGGCACTCGGTTCGGTAGTGTGTTGGGGGCGGTGTTGGATGTTGTTGCGGTGGAGTTGGATTCGCTGTTTGTGAGGATCGGTGGCCGTTCGCGCGGTCGAAGCCGCGGGGCCGGGCGCGGGGGTAGGTGGCCGGGTTGGATCGGAAAGGTCCAAGTGTCATGTCCCGGCGTGTCCCTCTTGGCCACGCCCGCATATTTCCCGGCTACCCAATCGCACGACAACCCATCGGGCGCGACTGCCTCGCACTCGATGGGTTGCCCGCCAGTACCGGCGTCATCAGCCACGTTCACCAGCATTCGATGCCGGGGAGCGACGGAAAACGAGCCTTATGCGGCCGTTCCGCGCGCGGAGTGAGCGCGCGGCTTGGCGCGCGACTGACCATGCGCCGCGCTGCCGTTGCGACGACCGCTGCCTTGGCGCGGTCCGCCACTGCCCCTGCGCGCTCCGCCACTGCTACGGTACGGTCCGCTGCTGCGGCGGTCGTCTTCACGTGCGGCCCGCTCGCTGTAGGAGGGCGCGACGAATGGGGCAATCGTGCCGACGAGCTCGGCCACCACGGGCGAATCGGCGGTGACCCGTTGCGGAGTCACAGTGATCTTGGCCTTGCGCATGAGGTCGGCCAGGTCGCGTCGTTCGCCGGGCAGCACCAGGGTGATCACTTCACCGGAGTTGCCAGCCCGCGCGGTACGGCCCGAACGGTGCAGGTACGCCTTGTGTTCGGCGGGCGGATCGACGTGCACGACCAGCTCGACACCGTCGACGTGCACGCCGCGCGCGGCCACATCGGTCGCCACCAGCACCAGGGCATCACCGGCGGCGAAGACCGCGAGGTTGCGGTCGCGGGCGCCCTGCGAGAGGTTGCCGTGCAGATCGACGGCCGGAATTCCGGCGAGGGTCAGCTGCTTGGCAAGTTTGCGAGCCTGATGTTTGGTGCGCATGAACAGGATTCGCCGACCCGAGCCGGAGGCGAGCCGGTGTACGACCTCGCGCTTGGCTTCGACGCTCGCGGTTTCGAAAACGTGATGGGTCATGGCGGCGACCGGGGAGTTCGCCTCATCGACGGAATGCAGCTTGGCATCCGGCAGGAAGCGGCTGACCAGCTTGTTGACGCCGTTATCCAGGGTGGCCGAGAACAGCAGGCGCTGACCGTCATTCGGGGTGGCCGCGAGAATGCGGGTCACGCCTGGCAGGAACCCGAGGTCGGCCATGTGGTCGGCCTCGTCGATCACGGTGACCTCGACGGCATCCAGGGAGATCAGACGTTGGTTCATCAGATCCTCGAGACGGCCGGGGCAGGCGACCACAATGTCGACACCGGCGCGCAGCGCCCGGACCTGCCGGTTCTGCGGGACTCCGCCGAAAATCGTGGTGACGGTCATGCGATAGGCCGCGGCGAGGGGTTCCAGCGCGGCCGTGATCTGGGTGGCCAATTCCCGAGTCGGCGCCAGTACCAGGCCCGTCGGGCGGCTCGGTGCGCGCCTACCGGCGAGACCACCGCCGAGACGGTTGACCATCGGGATGGCGAAGGCGAGCGTCTTGCCGCTGCCGGTCCGGCCACGGCCCAGCACGTCGCGTCCGGCCAGCGAATCGGGCAGGGTGTCGGTCTGGATCGGAAAAGGTTCGGTGATCCCGGCGCGAGTCAACGCCTTCACCAGCGGTGCGCTCACGCCGAGCGCGGCAAAAGAGAGGTCAGCAGAACTCATAGGTGTTGCGGTGCCTTTCGGACATCAGGTGGTGCCCGAGCCGTCTGTGGACCTTCCGGGTCCGCGCCGGGGCACGAAATGGCGAGATTGCCAATGGGCAAAATCGATCGCCGTAAGAAGAGCGGATGCGGCAAGCGCTGGTTGCGAAGCGAATGCGATCTACGACGCTTGGCGCGACATGTCACGCACTTGATCAACAATAGCCTGTGATGGGCGGTTCGTACTCATCGGGTGAGGTTTCTCGCCTCTGGCCAAGGCTGGGCCGTCAGGCTCGTGTTCAAATCCGAGTGTCGACCATAGGGTTCACGGAACCGGCAGCGGCATCACGGCGGAGTGTTGCCCCAGAGACGAGGAGCATCCGTTGACGAAAGATGGCGGTCCGGTCCGATCCGTACGGGCCGATGCTCCGGTGTTACCGATTCTGCGGATCGCGTCTCCGGTTCCGGTCGTTCGAGCTGCCGCGCCCACATGAACCACGAATCGGGACTCCACCTCATTGTGCCCATGCAGTTTAGCCACTCCGGATTACTCAAAGTCTGTGCGACGGCTGGCACAGCCAGCGGACCGTGCCGAATGCCGATGGCTATTTCGTCCTCGCCGCTGGCGGCCGGTTTTGCCCACACTGGTATCGCGCTACGGCCAATTGCGCATCCACATTCCCCAGCACCTCAACAGATCCGATACCCACTGCTGCCCAGCTTGCACCTCCGGATCATCCGGTCGACGCCCATCTCATGAAGCGCCTCGCGTTCTTCAGGGTCCATATAGTCACGGACGCCCTTGCGGCTGCGGCAGATCCGTGGGCGATGTGACTGACCGCTGCTTCGCTCAGGGGTCTCGTCTGAGACGCTGACCACGCGGGTGTCGCACTCTGACCTGGACAGGACAGACTCAGCAGGACTGCCCAGTACGGAAAACAGCACTCTATTCGGTATCCGCGGAGCCCCGATCTACCACATCCGCTGGCTCGTCGTCTCCGAACACGCACGCAGCCGCGGTGTCGGCCGTGCATTGATAGCGGAGGCACAGCACAGATTCGTCCGAGCCCCCGCCACCATCGAGGTAGTCACCTTCGGCCTCGGTCATCCCGCCGCCACACCCGCACGCGCGTTCTGTGAAAGCCTCGGCTTCATCCCGGCCGAAATCGGCGCCCCGGGCCCGGAAGGCGGCCCACGCCAGACCTTCCGGCGAACGGTCCCCATGTCGCCGGGGCTCGCCGAGTAGCGCGGGTGCGCCGAAGTACTGAAGGTTTCGGGCCTAGGTGAGAGCGCGGTGGACGGCGTCGGCGGGGTCGGTGGCGAGTTGTGCTGCGGGGATGAGATTTCCGTTGGCGTCCTGGACTTGCCAACCGCCGAGCGAGATGACGGGGATGGTGCCGCGGTGGCGGGCGAAAGCGAGCTCGGAGAGGGTGCCCCAGGAACCGCCGATCACGATGACGGCCTCAGCGGAGTGAATGAGGATCGCGTTTCGGGCCTCGCCCATACCGGTGTACAAGACGGCGGACAGACCGCGACAGGCAGCAGACCGGTCGGTATCGGGACGAACGCCGATGACGAGACCGCCCACGCCGGAGGCCCCCTCGGCGACCGCCGCCATAACGCCGCTACCGCCGCCGCACAGAACAGTGGCACCGGCGGCCGCGAGCAGTCGCCCCACCTCCGCGGCCCATTCGGCCTCGATGGTTGTGCAATCACGCGGTCCGCACACCGCGACCTGTAGGGGTATGTCGCGAGCCATGGAATCGACGATAGTTGGCGGAATCTCGCTCAGCCGAATGCTCTCGGCGGGTCGTCCCGGCCTACCCCACCGCACGGTCCAACCCTGCACGTCCCGGCAGCCCGGCTCAACCCAGTGCGCTTTCCTTCTGCGCCCCACTGGTCGGGCGAGTCTTCTACACACCCCAGCGCCGTCCCGCCTCGGACGCCGCGGCAGGTCGGCTCAGTCCTGGAGGCCCTGCAGGTCAGTCCAATTCGGCATGCCTGTGGCTCGGCCCAGCGCGTACGCTGCGCAGCGTGGTCCCGGCCCCGTGCGTGCACGCGCGGACCGAGGACGGCCAGGCTGGCGGGGCAGGTATCACCGTCCACGAGCACGCCGACGAGAAGGCTCAGCGCCATCTGCGTCCGTGCAGTTCGGGCCTGCTCTCGTTCGCACTGCAGGTGAGGTTCCGTGGTCCGCGACGAGCGGTCGGTATTTTCCGCCTTGCGGAAGGCCCTCAATTCGGATATCCGGCCCTCAGCGCGCCCGATCGGACTGCCTACGCGCGCTTGGCGAGCAACGTGTCGAGCTGTGTCGCGAATTCCTCGGTGGCGCTTCGGTATCCGACGTGGTCGCCCGCGAATTCCACGACGTCGAGTCCGAGCCGCTGGCCGAGCACCGCATTGGGCAGCGCCGGGAAGGTTTCCTTCGAATCGTGTCCGACGACGAGGACGAGCTTCTCGGCGGCAGCCTGCAGGGCATCGAAATCCGGTGTGTATCTGACGTACTGGCGCATCTCGTGTTCCATCCAGAACAGCATGTTCTGCTGGATGCGCGCACTGATCGCGGCGGCTTCGGGCGTGGGTTCTTGGGTATCGGGCCGTTGCCGGCGCAGCCCGACCCCTTCGGCGAATTGGGATATGGCGGCGACGAAGCCGTCGGACTTGCTGGTCCGGTAGACGTCGTCCAAAAAGGTGAGCCATTTGTCGGCATCGGGCAGTACGGTCGCCAGCGGCGGTTCGTGCGCGATGAGCGTGTGCACGAGTTCCGGTCGCGTCGTGAGCAATTCGAGCGCGACGATGGCGCCGGAGCTGCTGCCGAGCACGGCGGCGGGCTGGTCTCCGAGGTGAGTGAGCAGCGCGGCGGCATCGGCGCCGTCCAGCTGGACGTTGTGGTCCTGGCCTGGGCTGCGCGAGAAGCCGCGCCGATCGTAGGAAACCACCGTATAGCGATCCGCCAATCGCTCGGCGATCTGGTCGAAACTGCCCGCGTCGCCATTGCCGCCAGGGATGAGCAGCAGTAGCGGACCGGTGCCGCGGATCTCGTAATACAGCGTCGCACCGGGCACGGCGAGTGTGTGGTTGGTGGGGACGTCCATGGGAAAGGCTCCTGGTAGATACGACAGTTGCCGCAACGCTTCCCGGATGACGGGCAGTGCCGCGATGGGCGGGTCCGCATCGACCCAGCGGTCGATGGCGACCTGCAGTGCCGTCACGATCGCGCCCGCCATGATTCGCGGGAACATATCGGTGTGCAGGTCGCGGCCGGTGCGTGCGGCGATGGCCGTCGCGATGGCCTCCTGGATGACGGCCTGCGCCTTGAGATATTCACCCTGCAGCGCGGGTTCGGTGGTGATCAGCCGGACGCCGCGCGTCCATGCCGGATCGGGCAGTTCGTCATCGCGGAACTCGGCGAGTACCGCGTGGATTACCGCGGGCCACAGCGCTTCGGCCGCCGGACGATCGTGCAGTCGGTCCGCGATCCGCCGCGCCCGGTCGACCGCGACCGAGCAAACGGCCTCGTACTTACTGGCGAAGTAGTTGTTGAACGTACGTGGCGAAACACCTGCCGCCGCAGCGATGTCCTCGACCAGCACTGCGTCGAGCCCATGCTCGACCGCCAGCCGCAGCGCCGCGAATCCGAGCGCCTCCCGAGTCGCGAGCTTCTTGCGTTCCCGCAACCCGAGTACGAATGCCACGCCCTTCACGATACGCAAACTTGCGTGTCCCGCAAGATTGCGCGATCAGAAAGTTTTGCGCCACAAAGGGATCGCAATCTCCGCAACCACCGTCATCCGAGACCGGAAGTGCCGCCACCTGTCTCGGCAAAGTGCTCGCGAAACATCTACCGACTCCGTCCATGCGCTGCACGAATCAGTCGGTTCTCGGGAGTCGGTAGATCACGTCATGCACTCCAGTGAAGTCCTCGCACATCCAGTGAGTACCTGTCGGAGGCTCATGGCTTATGCGGGGTGCTCAACTGAATATTTGACAGCGCCGCTGTCCTGAGTTCGGCGTGAATGCGCCGCGGCCGTCGGCCGGTCCGTCGACTCGGGAGGGTGCGAGTTGGCGACCGGCGGCCCTCGCCGCGTTGGTCCGAGGTCTAACCTGACTTGCGCGGCAACGAAATCCGCCCCACACCCCACGCGACTACCACGGCGGCCAGGAACGACAGCAGTGACGCGCTCATCCACGCCTGCTTGGTGAAGTGCAGCTTCTCCTGCACGTCGACCCAGAAGTCGGTCCACACTCCGGCCTCGCCCGGGTTGATCAGCTGGTAGACCGAAAGCCCCACCAGCCAAGCGAAAACCATGCCCCACCGTGACGGTGCGTTCGCCGAGGTGTCCCACTGGTCGCGCGCGCGCAGGAAGAAGTCCGCGACGAGCACGCCCAGCAGCGGCACGAAGACCGACCCGATCAGGCCCAGGAAGCCGAAGTAGTTCGCCATGTTCAGCCGCAGCGCGAGCAGCGTGATCAGCACGCCGAGGCCGATCGAGAGCACCCGGCGGTCGACCCGCGGGGCGAGATTCTGGATCGAGACGGCCGTGGAGTACACATTCGCGAAGGACTGGTCGACCTCACGGAATACGAAGATGAAGAAGAACACCGCTCCGAGGGTGACCGTCAGGAACGGCGAGTACACCCCGCCGTCGCCGGATGCGAGCGCCAGCGCGAACAGTCCGAGCACATACGCGATGATCTGGGTGATCGCATACGCGCCACTGGCCGCGCCGAATGCCGCGCCGGTGCTGCGGGAGTGCCGGGTGTAGTCGGCCGCCACCGGCACCCACGAGATCGAAACCGCGAGCGCCGCATCGGTGGCGACCCAGAACAGATTCCAATCCACGCCGAACGGTCCGCCGCCCTCGGGGCCCGGGTTGGTGGTGAGATCCGGCAGACCCGCGCGGACGAACTGGATGTAGAACCAGACCAACGCGATCACCACGCCGACGGTCACGAACCGCCGCAGCATCCGCACCGAACCCAGCGGCCAGATCGTCAGCACCGTTGTCAGCACACCCGCGGCGACCACGTAAACCCAGTGCGGCCCACCGTCGAACAACTCTTCGGCCGCATCGCCGATGACGATCAATTCGAAGGTGCCCCAACCGATCAGCTGGGCGATATTGAGCAGCGTCGGCAGGTAGCTGAGCTTCGCGCCGAACAGTCCGCGCAGCAACATCATCGCGGGCTTACCGGTCTTGGCTCCGGGCACCGCGGCCAGGCCGAGCATGAGCCCGCCGACCACCGTGCCGATGATCATCGCGAGAATGCCCGCAGCGATGGAGATCTGTGCGCCGCCATCGGAATTCGGCGCGAGCACCGTGTACGCGCCGGAGAATGCGAACAGGCTGACCCCGAGGTTCGCCCAGAACGCGCTCTGGTCCCAGAACGAAAGGACCTTCGGCGCAGGCTGGTCCAGGGTCAACGGTGCTTCGCGCCGCTCGGATCGATCAAGGGTGGATGCAGACATCCCGGTACCGCTCTCCCTACGCCGGCATTACCCGGACAGGTTCATGCGGTCGGCGAAACGTGGGGTCCGCCCTCTCAGCCCGGCCGTGCCCGAGCTCCCGCGCTGGGGTTGTTCGGGCGAAATGCTACACCTGTGCATCGGCGCGCCGGGCCTTGCCTTCGGACATTCCAGACAGGTTCTACGGAGACGGCCCGAAAATCGCAGTCACCGCCCATACTGTCCGGGTATCGATGTGGTTATCGCTCGGTTATCTGCCGCTCATCGTCCGCCTCTACCTGGAATGAGTACGCGCCCATGATGCTGATCGCCTTGCACGAGACCGTCCTTGCTCAACTCGGGAATCCGACGCCCGAGGCCCCGCCCAATTCGGAGAAGATCCTGCAGATGGTCCGCTACCTGACCTGGTTTGTTCTGCTGTCGGGTGTCTCCGGCATCACCTACGCGGGCGGCCGGTTCGCCTGGGAGAAGTGGAGCGGCGGCACCCTGGAATCCCCGAAGATGCTCGCCGGCGCGATGGTCGGCGGTGTCATCGCAACCAGTGCGGGCACCATCATGAATGCTGTCGTGGGGAGCTGAAATCCGTTGCGGGTGTTCGACTGACGGTGGCTCCGGCCGTGGCGGCGGCGCGCGCGAAGACGACCGCATCGCGAACCGCCGCACCGCCGGGATCATTGTTGAAGTAGACGTACACCTGCTCGCGATCCGACCACGTGTCGGCCAGCCGTCGCGCCCAACTGGTGAGCGCCGTGCGTCCGTAACGCGGTGCGGGTGCCGCACGTCCGGAATGCAGTCGCAGATAACCCCAGTCCGTCGTGCGCCACAGCGGCGCGACGGGACGGGACTGGACGTCGGCCCAGCACAGCGCCGCGCCGCATTCCGTCAGCACGGCACGAACTTCGGGAATCCACCAGGACTCGTGCCTGGGTTCGACCGCGATCCGGACGTCGGGCGGGAAACAGCGTAGGCAGGCGTCGAGCAGTGCCGGGTCGACCCGCAGCGTCGGCGGAAGTTGCAACAGCACCGGTCCCAGCTTGTCGCCCAGTGCGCGGGCGTGCTCCATCAAGCGTCCGACCGGCTCCTCGGGCTCGCGCAGCCGCTTGATGTGGGTGAGGAAGCGGCTTGCCTTGACCGCGAAACAGAAGTCCGGCGGTGTCCGGTCCCGCCATGCCGCGAAGGTCTCGCGGCTGGGCAGTCGATAGAAGGCATTGTTGCTCTCGACCGTCGCGAAGCCCGCGGCGTAGGTTTCGAGCCACGCACGCTGCGGCACGTTCGCCGGATACAGCACGTCACGCCAGTCCCGGTACTGCCAACCCGATGTGCCGACGAGTAGGGGCATACCTCCATCGAAGCACTTTCCGATGACCCCCATCTCAACTACGCTGTGTAGTAGATACGGTCAGGGAGGGCGCAATGAGCGAACAATCGGTGGTCGAACAGCGAATCAACCGGACGCGATGGAGCTTTCTGCAGTGGGCCGTCTTCGTGATCGGTGCGGTCCATATCGTGTGGGCGATCGCGGGGTGGATCGCTGAGCCCAGTTTCGAACTCGGCGAACACGCACCCGCGACACCGGTACTCGGCATGGACTACAACGGCTGGCACGCGGTAGCCGGGCTCCTGCTGTTCGGCCCCGCACTGATCGTCGCGACCCGCAAGTCGTGGTCGGCCTGGTACTGCGTGCTCGCCGGAGTGGGCGGGGGATTCGCGGTCGGGGTGTGGGCGCTGTTCTCGCACCACGTGCTGATCTTCAGCTTTCCTAGCCATATCACCGACGCGATCGAGCACATGGTGACCGGTGCGACGCTGCTGGCGATCGTCGCCGTACAGGTCGTCCGGGACGGCGGCCTGCGTCCGGTATTCGGCCTGTCTCAGTAGCACCCTTCGAGGGTGGCGGCGGCGACCACATCGATGACGTCGCTGACATCGTCGTGCGCGCGCATAGCGGTGCGTTGTCGCCGCGCGCCGTTCCCACGCGCAAGAACTGCTTTGACGGCATCGGCGACGAACTGCTGGTCACCCGACTGCTCGAGCGCGGGGGTGAGATAGTCCACGAGCCCGGCCAGCAGGGTGTGGGCCGGGAGGGCGCGGCCGCTGATCGTGTCGAGCCCGTCTCCGTCCAAGCCGGATCGGGCAGCCTTCCAATACGCGGCTCGCAAAACCTCCGCGGGCACCGGTGGCGGTGGCTGCCCATCGTGTATCGCTGTCTGTGCCATCACGACCGCGGCGCGAATCAGCGTGGCCAACAACGCCGTTTCCTCCACCGTCGCCGGTACATCACTGACGCGCACCTCGACGGTCGGGTACGAGACCGAGGGCCGCACATCCCAGTACACCATCGCCGTATCGAGAATGCTGCCGCTGGCGAACATCATCTGCACCATATCGTCGTAATCCGCGATCGAAGCGAAGAACGGTGGGGGACCGGCACTCGGCCACCGCCGCCACATAATGCTGCGCCAGCTGGCGTATCCGGTATCGGTGGCGCGGTAGACCGCGGAATTGGCCGTCAACGACAACAACACCGGTAACCAGGGCCGCAAATAATTCCCGACCCGCACCGCGATATCACGTGATGGCACCCCGACATGGACATGACAGCCGCACAAACCCTGCTCATGGGCGAGCAACCCGAAGTGGTGTTCGATGAGTCGATAGCGTGGGGTATCGGTGACCGGATACGCATCCGGCACGGTGGGCGGCACCGCCACCGCGAGCAGCCTGGCACCGTTCTTCTCCGCGCAACTCGCCACGCTGCGGCGCAGTCGGCGCAGGTCATCGAGTATTTCGGAGGTCCGGGTGTGCACCCCGGTATTGATCTCGACCTGACAGCGCGTCAACTCCAACTGCAGATCGATGCCGACGTCGGCGGCTGCCGACGCGACTTCGACATTCCGCGGACTCGGCGCACCCGTGATCGGATCCGCCAGGAGGAATTCCTCTTCGACGCCGACAGTGGGCAGGGCCGCGGCCATTACTGGAGTTTACTGCGCAAATCGCTGATCCGGACGGGTGCCGGAATCGTTTGAGTGCCCCCCGCCGGGGTAGGCCGACCGTAGTGAAGGATCGGCGAGAAAGGGGTCCGGTATGTCCGAGGAATTGCGCGGTGTGCGCGCATTGGTCATCACCGCGAATACCGGCGTCGAACACGACGAGCTGCTGATGCCGCTGGACTGGTTGCGCGGACACGGCGCCGTCGCCGTGCACGCGACCCCCGAACGCGGCGAGGTCCAGACTTTTCGACACGATGTCGACAAGGACGAGGTCGTGCAGCCGAATGCGGCGCTCAACGATCTCGAGGTCGACGATTTCGACCTGCTCGTCGTGCCGGGCGGAACTGTGAACGTGGACAAATTGCGTGTCTGCGATCGCGCCGTGGAAGTGGCACAACAGTTCGTGCGGGCAGGCAAGCCCGTCGCGGCGATCTGCCACGGCCCATGGCTGCTCGTGGAGGCCGACGTCGTCGCGGGCAAGACCCTGACGTCCTACCACTCGCTGCGTACCGATGTCGTCAATGCCGAAGGGCGCTGGATCGATCGGCCGGTGGTGCGTTCGGACGAGAACGGCTGGCCGCTGATCACCTCCCGCAGTCCCGGCGACCTCACCGAATTCACCGAGGCGATCGGCGCCGAGCTCACCGCGGCCCAGTCGGCCCAGGCCTTCGTCGGCGATGAAATCTTCTGACACCGGTGAGTTTTCCGGACACGGATCGTCCTGACTGATATGGACACAATCAACCTCGCCGACCGCTACGAGCTGCCGCCGATCGATTGGGACAGCATTCGCGAACGACTCGACGCGAGCCTCGAACAAGCCCCCGGCGCCGGCGGCCCTGATCGGCACACCTGCTGGCTGACCACGATCAATCCCGACGGCAGCCCGCACGTCACCGCCCTCGGCGCGCTCTGGGTGGACGGCGCCTTCTGGTTCACCACCGGCGCCCGAAGCCGCAAGGGCCGCAACCTGGCTCGCGATCCGCGCTGCTCGATGAGCGTGGCCACCCACGAATTCGATCTGGTCGTGGACGGTACCGCGACCAGGATCGCCGATCCCGCCGCCGTCGCCGATATCGCCCGGCGCTGGGCCGACGGCGGCTGGCCCTGTCGCGTCGACGACACCGGCGAGGCGCTCACCGCTGAATACAGCGCCCCCTCCGCGGGCCCGCCGCCTTGGCACGTGTACCGCCTGACCGCGCTCACCGCCACGGCGCTGTCCACCGTGGAACCCGGCGGCGCGACCCGCTGGCGGTTCTGAGTCGCCGCACGTCCATTACCCGTGAGGTAATCGTGTCGGGGCTGCGGGCTTCGTAGGATCGGCAGGGTGAGTACGCAGACAGCCGGTGACCTGTTGCGCCATTGGCGGCTCGAGCGCAGGCTCAGCCAGCTGGAATTGGCCGGTCGCGCCGAAACCTCCGCGCGGCATCTGAGCTTCATCGAAACGGGTCGCGCGAATCCGAGCCGCACCATGCTCGTGCACCTGTGCGAGCAGTTGGAGATTCCGTTGCGGGAACGCAATCGGCTGCTCCTCGCGGCCGGATTCGCACCCGCCTACGCCGAACCATCCCTCGATACACCGGCGATGGATGCGGTGCGCGGTGCGATGCGCCAAATCCTCGTGGGCCACGACCCCTATCCCGCGCTGGCCATCGACCAGAGCTGGAATATGATCGACGCCAATTCCGGTGTGGCACTGCTGTTGACGGGCATCGACCCGAAACTGCTCACCGCACCGGTCAATGCCCTGCGCCTGAGCCTGCACCCCGACGGTATGGCGAGCCGCATCGTCAATCTGGCCGAATGGCGCGGCCATATTTTCGAACGCCTGTCGCGCCAGATCGAAGTCACCGGTTCGCCCGAACTGATCGAGCTCCGCGATGAACTGTGCGAATATCCCGGCGGCACAGTCGATCTCACCCTCCCCGAACCGGACCAGGCCGTGGTACCGCTCCGCCTGCGCCACGAAGACCACGAGCTGTCCTTCATCAGCGTCACCACCGTCTTCGGTACGCCGATGAACGTGACCGTCGCCGAACTCGCCATCGAATCGTTCTTCCCGGCCGATGACGAGACGAAGAAGCGCCTCAACGCTGCATCGTGATGAGGGGCCGTGAGCGTGGGCAGGGGACCGAGGTGACGGACGCGGCGAAGCTCGCGGCACTGGTCGGCGTGACGGTGGAATCGATCACCGATCTGGGATCACAGCATTCGTGGACGTTGCATCGGGCAGTACTCGGCGACGGTCGCGAGGTCTTCGTAAAGGCCGCGCACGACCAGGCGTCGGTATTCGCGGCCGAGGCGGCGGGGCTGCGATGGCTCGCCGCGGGGGTGCCGGAGTTGGTGCCCGAGGTGCTGGCCGTCGATGACGGGATGCTGGTGCTGCCCTGGGTTTCGGCGGCTGCGCCGACCGCATCGACAGCAGAGCGTTTCGGGCGCGAACTTGCTGCGCTGCACGCGGATTCGCCGGGATCCTTCGGTGCGCCGTGGTCGGGTTGGATCGCCGATCTGCCGCTGGACAACACCCGGCTCGACGGTTCATGGGCGCGCTGGTACGCCGACTATCGCCTCGCGCCCTACCTACCGCGTGCAGCCCCCGTTCTCGGTCGCGACGGAATTCGCTTGCTGGAACGCGTGATCGAGAACATCGAGACCCTCGCGGGCCCACCCGAACCACCCAGCCGCATCCATGGCGATCTGTGGTCCGGCAATGTGCTGTGGACCGCCGACCGCGCGCTCGTCATCGACCCCGCCGCCCACGGTGGTCATCGCGAAACCGACCTCGCCATGCTCGCCCTCTTCGGCGCCCCGCATCTGGACCGAATCCGCGCCGCCTACCACGAAACCCACCTACTCGCCGACGGCTGGCGCACGCGCGTTCCCTTGCACCAGCTGCACCCACTCCTCGTGCACGTCGTCCTCTTCGGCAGCTCCTACCGATCCCAAACCCTCGCCGCCGCCTCAGCCGCCCTCGCCGCATCGCACCCGTAATACGGAGATCGAGCGCGATCTCGAGGCCGAGTATCTGCGCTGTAAGCGACCGCATGTCTTACTCGGGCCGCGACGCGCGTGACTCGTCCCAGGCGTGCTCGCCGTAATGCACGCCTGCGGGTCAGGCCGCGCACCGTACTGGTGACGTTGTGCGCTGAATGATCAACGATGCAGATGGCCGCGCCTTTGTGGCGCGGCTGCCCGGCGACACAATCCGGGCCCTGACCGTTGCACAGATTGCCGCAGTGGCGGTGCGCCTGAGCGCAGGGTCGAGTTCAGGTTCTTCGCCGAGGACGGTCCGCTCTGATCTGACGCTTCGGACTCAGCGGCGCAAGGCGCTCTCCTGTTGCATATGCGACAGTTTTTCGGGGTTGCGAACGGAGTAGATGCCGGTGATGAGGCCGTCGTCGATGCGCACCGCCATGACCGTATCGAGCTCGTCGTCGAGCCGTATGACCAGCGCCGGGTAACCGTTGACCTGGGCGGGTTGCAGCGACAAGGCCGCAGTGATTCTGCCAGGGAAGGCGGCCAGGAGGCGGGCCACCTTATCGGCTCCGGTGACGGGCCGAGGCAGGGCTTGTTTGATTCCGCCACCATCGCCCAGGAGCACGACATCGGGCGCGAGCATATCGAGCAGACCCTGTATGTCGCCGTTTTCGACCGCCCGCTGGAACGCCGCGAGCACGTCGCGGGTTTGGGCCGCCGAAACCGGCCCGCGCGGTCGGCGCGCGGCCACATGTGCCCGGGCACGGTGGGCGATCTGGCGGACCGCGGCCGGGGTTTTGTCGACCGCTTCGGCGATCTCGTCGTAGGGCAGATCGAACACCTCGCGCAGTACGAATACCGCGCGCTCGGTCGGGGCAAGTGTCTCGAGTACCAGCAGCATCGCCATGGAGACGTTCTCCGCGAGCTCGACATCCTCGGCGACGTCGGGGGTGGTCAGCAGTGGTTCGGGCAGCCAGGGGCCGATGTAGGATTCTTTGCGGCGTCCGAGCGTGCGCAGCCGGTCGAGCGACTGGCGGGTCGTGATCCGGACCAGATAGGCGCGGTGGTCCTGCACGGTGTCGAGGTCGACGCCTGCCCAGCGCAGCCAGGTTTCCTGGAGGACGTCTTCGGCGTCGGCGGCCGAGCCGAGCATTTCGTAGGCGACGGTGAAGAGCAGATTGCGGTGGGTGACAAAGACTTCGGTGGCAGGATCCGCGCTCACGACTGTGCCCCCGGCATCCGGAAGTGTGTGGCCACGGGTGGCTCCTGTCTGTTGGATCTCGACTGCGTCGCTCACCAGACGCCGGACCACCACATTCTGTGACACCGGGTGTTCGTGACGGGCCCCACCCCGGTTCAGCTCGTCTTCGCGATGACCTTCTCCGCGAACCGGGACAGGTGCGCGATCTTGGTGTCCAGCGACTCGGTATCCGGTTCGGTGGTGTACGGGTAGCGGAAGCCGACGATCACGTCGGTGACCCCCTTGTCCTCCAACCGCTTCACACCGTCCACGGTGAACCCGTCCAGCGAGATGACGTGGATCTCGAAATCCTTGCGGGTGCCGTATTCAGCGCGCAGGACATCGAGCTTGGCGAGCAGCCGGTCCAATTCGGCCGGATCGCCGCCTGCATGCATCCAGCCGTCGCCGCGCTGGGCCGCGCGGCGCAATGCCGGGCCACTGTGTCCGCCGATGAGGATCGGAATCGGCTCGGTCGGCACCGGGCTGATCTTGATGGGCGGCAGATCGTAGAACTCCCCGTGGTATTCGAAATAGCCGCCCGCGGTGAGCCCGCGCACGATATCGATGCACTCGTCCATGCGTGCGCCGCGGTGTTCGAACGGGACACCCATGATTTCGAAATCATCCGGCCAGGGACTGATGCCGACGCCGAACCCGAACCGGTTCCCGCTCAATGCGGCGATCGAGGCGGCCTGTTTGGCCACCAGCACCGGTGGGCGGATGGGCAGCTTCACCACGAAGGGTGTCAGCCGCAGCGTCGTCGTGGCCGCCGCGATGGCCGCCGATAGTACGAAGGCCTCGATGAACGGTTTGTCCTCCAGGAACTCCCGATTGCCGTCGGGAGTGTAGGGGTAGGTGGCGTCGGATTCCTTCGGATAGGCCACGCTGTCGGCGATTGTCATCGACGTGTACCTGGCTGCCTCCGCGGCCTGTGCCAGCGGCACATAGAAGGTCGGGTCCGTCATCGTCTCGGCATAGGTGAATCGCATCTCAATCGCCTTCCATACTTTCGGCGCTGTGCGCCCTGTTCGATGCGGCGGATAGTCCCGCCGCCTGTGCACCCGCGCGTCCGGTCGCCCGCTGTACCGCAGTACCGCCACCGAGGTAGAAATGCCCGGCCGCCAACGCCGAAGCACCGCCCGCCGCGCTCGTGCGCTCGAGTATCAGCACCCGCGCCCCCGCCTCGGCCGCGCTGATCGCCGCGCACGCTTCGGCGATACCGAATCCGACCACGATCACCTGCGCGGTTACATCCCACTCGACCGTTTCGGTAATGAGCTGGGGGAGTTCGGTTCCTACGCCCACGGGTTCGAAAACCCTTCCGGAATCAGATAATCGAACATCGCCCGCATATCCGGCGACAGCCGCATGAGCTCGACGGCGGAACCGAGTGCGCCGCCGTCGAGATAGGCGAACTCCATCCCGACGCCCTCGAACGCGCCGCGCGCGAGGATCTCGGCTCCGGTTGCCTTCGCCTCGGCCAGCGCCGCGTCATAGTCCTCGGGTACCCACGCGACGTGATGCAGTCCGGGCCCGACTCGGTCCAGATGTTCGGAATACAAACTGGTCCCGGATTTGGGCTCGATCAACTCCAACTGCTGCCCGCCCGCATACCCCAATGCCACCGTGATCGTGTAATCGGCGGGCGCGCCTCGCAATTCGCACGATTGCGGCCCGAAGTGCACGTCCGGGATGGTGAACCACTTCGCGACGCCGTATCGCGCGGTGAACTCGCGCTGGGCCGCCTCGATATCGCGAACCACCCAGCACAGCTGGAAGATCGGGCCCCGCGCGATGGTCATCGGATCACCTCGACTCTGCTGCACAAAGACTTGCTTCGTACCGCCCAATTAAACACTTACGCTTAATGTAGTCAACACTCTGGTTTAGTACAGTGCTGATATGGCCACCGAGGAACCGCGTGCCGCACTGCTCGACGCGGGCGAACGACTCATCGCCGAACGCGGCGTGGACGTCCCGCTCCGCGATATCGCCGCAGCCGCGGGCCAGCGCAACAACTCCGCGGTGCACTACTACTTCGACTCCCGCAGCGGTCTACTCGAGGCCATCGTCGACCGCCGAATGAACTGGCTCGAAGACCGCCGAATGGGACTGCTCGCCCAGCATGAGGCCGAGGGCACCGCACACGAGATCCGCACGCTGGTCGCGATGCTCGCCGCCCCCATCCTCGAACTCATCTACACGGCACAGGTCACCCACTACGGCCGCTTCCTCGAAGTCGTGCGTGCCCACCCCGTGATCGCCGACGCCCGCCGCCTCGCCGGTGCCGACCGTGCCGCCGTCCGCATCATCGCCACCCGCTTGGACGCGGCCCTGCCGGAACTTCCACCCCGTCGACGCCGCCAGCGCCTGGAAACCATGGCGACCGTCATGTTCGCACTGATCGCCGATTACGAACGTGCGCTGGAAGCAGGCGTGCGCACCCCGGTCCCCGGCAGCGACACCGCCGAGATCATCGACATGATCGTCGCGATGCTCACCGTGCCGGTGCGCCAAGCGACATCGGGGGGTTAGGTCAGGAGGTGATCGCGAGGTCGAGGCTAGCCAGCAGATCGATCACACGCTGCTGGATATCGTCGCGGATCGGCCGCACGTCGGCCACCGGTAGCCCGGCGGGGTCGTCCACGCCCCAATCTTCGTACCGGATGCCGGGCACCAGCGGGCACACATCGCCGCACCCCATGGTGATGATGACGTCGGCGGCCAGGATGATCTCGTCGGTCCAGGTCTTGGGGAATTCGTGGGAGATGTCGATGCCCACCTCGGCCATGGCCGCGACCGCTGCCGCGTTGAGCGCCCCGCTCGGCTCGGACCCACCGGACCAGGCCAATACCCGACCCTGTGCGTAGTGCTCGAAGAATCCCAGCGCCATCTGCGAACGTCCGGCATTGAATGTGCACAGGAACAGCACCACCGGGACCGCGTGCTCGACGCGGCCCTCCACCTTGGCCCGAGCGTGCAGCTGCTGCCGGGCGAAGCGCTCGGCCAGCAGCGGCAGGTACAGCTTCACCGGGGCGCGCGCCGTGATCTGCGAGTAGGAGTCGTGCAGGAAATGGTGAATCGTGTTGGCGTCGAACAAGATCGTGAACTCGCGATGCAGCCGCCGCTCGGCACGGGCCAGCGCCGTGCCGTGCACTATGTCGAGGAGTCGGTACGCCGGGGTGATCTCGGCGTATCCGGCCCCGTTCGTCCGCTCGGGCGTAGACACACTAGTGAGGGTGACACCGACGCCCCTGCGCGGCAACCAAACTGAGGATGAACCGTATAGAACCTGCAGGCCACAATGCGGCGTATCGCCGAAGAAACCCCTCGATACCGCGGGCGTCGCGAAAACCGTTAGCGCAGAGAACCTTCCGCCGGAACGGACCGGTCACTGCGTCACGATGGCGTGTTCGGGACAGGCGTCCACGGCGTCGGTCACGGCGTCCTGGTACTGGGAGGTGACTGTCGGGTCTCGGGTTTCGGCGTAGCCGTGGTCGGTGAGCTGAAAGACTGCCGGGCACAGCGCAACACATACGCCGTGCCCGCGGCAACGGTCGGCATCGACGGTGGCCTTCACCGGGGATCACCGGAAGTCCGGACAAGGCTATCGCGCATCACCGGTCCACCTCGGCGAAGGTGATGTGCAGTTCGCGTAATCCACGCAAGAGGAACGTCGGTTCATATCGATAGGCGCGGTGCTGCGCGGGGCCGTGGGCGCTGTCGTCGATATCGATGTCCTGGAGACGGTCGAGCATCCGGTCCAGGGTGACCTGTCCCTCGCTGTGCTGAGCGACTCCGGCGATCAGGCGCTGGAACGGATGCGTCAAGCCCTCACCGACGACGATCCACTGCGGGTGTTGTGGCTGATCAACACCGATACCGGCTACACCCGGCTCAGCACCGAGTGGATGGCGCTGGCCAACCACCGCAAAGTGATCGGCGCCGAGCTGAAGACCTACGCCGAACGGGTGCGCGACATCGAGACCGCGGCCGTCACCATGGTCCTGCGCTCACACGGCGTCGACCTGTCGGTGTATCCGCCGGTGGTGATGGCGATCCTGCTCACCGGAGCAGCGCGCATCATCTGCAACGAAGGAGCGGTGGGCATGGTGCAAGGCCACGACCAACTGCGCGAATTCGTCGAGGGGTTCATCGCTCGATTCGCCCTCACCTCCACACCCGCGTCGACCGGTTCGGACTAAGGGATCAGGTCCAGCACGGTGGTGGATTTCACCTGCATGATCGCGGTGTTGATCGCCACCGCAGACGCAAGGACAAGGCCGGCCATCGGATCGCGCAACGGCTTGTCGATCACCAGCGCGTAGGTTTCGGCCGACACGATCGCCCGTTCCAGCCCGGCTGTGGTTCTGATGATCCGGGCGACTTCCGTGTCGGTGTGATCGACGATTGTGAACCTTCGAGGTTGGAACAGCCGGTCCGCGTGGATGGTCCCGATCCGGGTGCTATCGGCAAGCAGCGCGAAACGCTTTTTGCCCATCCAGTTCTCCTGGACAATCCGACCGATCGGCTGTCCCGCGGGCCCGTCGACGATGACCTTCGACTTGAACACCTTTCGGGGTCGCGTCACCGTGAGCGCAGGATTGTCCAAGGCATCTCGCATCTCGAGCCGGTGGGTCAAGAAATTATTGAAGTCACCGAAAAAGCGAGTGGCCTTCTGCAGTCGACTCTGACCGATCTCCACTACGGACCCGAGCCGCTGGCCGTTCTCGTCCAGCACCGCGTACTCGGTGGACATCTCGATCAGCTTGGGCTTCTGATCGATAATTAGCACCGGCTCGGTGTAAAGCGTTCCACCACAATGTCGTTCGGCTCTGTTCGACTGTTCAGAAATTGGCATTGCTCTCCTCGTGACGCGGCCCGGGGAAGCCCGGCTATGAACAGGCTCCGCGACCGGCGGCGCCGCATCAAGCCACCCAAGGGTGCGGTCAGTGCCCCCCGCTGCCCCCTATGACCACGCAGATAGTCCGGTTCGGAGAAATCCTTCGGGGTGGGCGATGTCCACCCCATGGGTGGCTATCGGCAACCGCGCACGTGACCGAATCTATTTGTGCATGCCGACGAAATCTCACACGAAGGAGGACACGCGTCCTGTGCATCTCATCGCCGTCATTGTGCTGACCGCAGTCATCGCCGGGCTCGTGCGCAGGTTGGTGATTCCGAAGCGAAGTCACAGCCTGGCCACTCTCCCTGACGGGCCACAGCATCGGATGCCGACTCTCGTTTACGCCCAGGTGCGTCCGCTGCGGCTGCGTGGCCCATTCATCGCACTCACCGCGCTCTGGTCGGCGCTGCTGGTCACCGAGATCGCAACGAATCCGCACGCGAGCAATCCGATGCTTTATATCTATTCGCTCGCGCTCGTCGCCTCGGCCGTCAACCTCACCGCGATCCACCTCCAATGGCGTTTCGCGGACGGAATCTTCGACCATCCTGCCTACACAGCGGGTATGTGAATCATGGTCTTCGCGGGTCGCGAGTGACGTCGGCGACGGCCGCGCCCAACACCTGGGTCCCGGGTTGGCCGTGAGTAAGGCCGCCGATTCTGCGAGGCCCACTCCTGAGCCTTATTCCCCTCGGCGACCAGGTATCCCGCGGTACTCGCGCCGACCACGAGCAGGGAAAGGCTCGGGATGAGCGCGATAGCCAGAATCCGCGTCCGGACCCCGATCTCACTTTGAACATCGGGCTGTGTGGCGCTGCCGTCCGTGCCGGATGGCACTGATTGAGTATACTGTTATACGGCCAAACTGAGTTCGATCTGTCAGCCCTCGCGCGACCGCCGTGTCAATTCGACTGTCGCCGTACGCAATTCGTCTGCCGAATCGATCGGGGTCGCGTAGCCGACCCGTGTCCGCGCCACTCCGCGTGGCGTCACCACTCGCAGATCCAGCCCGTACCGGTCGGCGCGTTCGCAACTCGCCTCGGTCGCATCCGGATACCCGCCCAATACCTGCGCCATCGACAACAGCGCATCCGCATGATCATCATCGAGGTGCGTGATCGCCCGCCCCGCCACTGGAACGACCGGATCCGGCGCGGCCGCCAGATACTGCTCTGCCGTCGCGGAATCCATCCGCCCGTACCCACCGACCCATCGGACTCGCCGCACCCGCAACACCCACAGCGAGAAATCGCTGTAATCCACGTAGTACTTCGCCGCCGGCACCGCCGCCAGATGCGCCTCGCGCGCCGCCGCGGCCTCGGCACCGACCGGCCGCTCCACCACACCGGCCAGCGTGATCCGGGAACCGGCCAGCGGATCGGCCGGAACATCGGGCGAAACCACCGACAAGCTGGCGCGCGGATCCGCCGCGAGATTGCGCCCGTGCTCGGCCATCCGCGATACGCACAGCACCGGCTGACCATCCAGCAGCCCGTAGGTGACGAACGACGCCCACGGGCCGCCGTCCTCGCTCAAACTCGCCAAGGTCGCGATATTCGTCGCCGCCGCAACAGTTCTGGCCTCCTCGGCCGCCGAGGGGCGAGCGGAATTCACCACGGGCGCGGTCGGCTGTGGAATCGAAGGCGCGTCGCCGGGATCACCGTGATCGATAGTCATACCGTCCATCCTCGCAGGGCCCTCGGTAGCGCCGACATCGCACACTGAAACGGCGAAGACCGCATCTCGAACCGGGCGATCGCGCGCGCAACAGCCGCGGATCGGCAAGACTGGCGTGTGTGACCCGATACGCATTCGACGCCGACCGCAACGCCCTCGTCGCCATCTGGGCGACCGGACGCGGCGATCTCTCGACCACGGTGGCCCAGCTGCCACCGATAAACCATGACCAGGCAACGAGTTTGGCGTCGAATCTGACCACCCTGTCCCGGTTCCAGTGGCGCACCTATACGCACCCGGCAAGTGCCGCAGGCGATCCCGACGTGCCCAATAGCGAGGCCTGGCGGCGCGCGGAAGAGCGCCGCAACTTCAAGGAGGTCGAGGCCGGAATCCGCACCCCCAACTTGCCGACCGATCACGGCCTCGTCGTTTCCTACAGCGGCGTCGTCGAATCCGCGCACCGCGTAGGGCGCACCCTGCACGCCGTCGACGATTCCGGCCTGCGTGACACCATCGCGGCCGAGGTCCGCACCGAACAGGCCGCCATCGAATCCGCCGAACTCGGCGATCTGTCCGGGCGCGCACGCCAAGCGGTCGAACTCTCACGCCCGGATGTCTCACCGGCCCAGGTCCAGGCCGCCGACGACCTGCTGCGCGCCGACCCGCTCGGCACCGTGGAACTGTTCACCGAACTCGACCCCGCCTCCGCATCCGTCGCGGCCGCGCACTGGCTCTACGCCGCCGCCGAGGTCGCGGGCGAACTCGCGGGCGTGCCGACCGCCGATGTGGTCGTCGAAGCCGACGATATCGAGGCGCTGCAGGTCGAAACCCCGACCCTGGTGCTGGAGCGCCTGATCAGCGGTGAGACACCGACCGAGATCGTCGTCGACCTCATCGCCGAGGCCATGGCCGTCTCCGAAGGACACGTGCCCGCACCATGGGCGGTGGTCGCTCGCGTCGCGGAAATCGAAGAGCAGGCCCGCAAATTCGATCTCGACAGCGCCTCCCGCGCCGCGCTCCTCGATGAGTTCCGGATCAGCCGCCTCGACCCCACCCGCCCGGCCCTCGACCTCCTGGAAGATCTCCTCGACGGCATCCGCGGCTGCCTACTGCTCTACTCGGCCCACACCGCGGGCGACGACGCGGAAGTCGAAGCCCAGTTCGCCGCCGACGTCAGAGGGGAAGCCGACACCCACTCCGACCAACTGTTCTGACCCGAGCACCGCTGCTCAACCACAGCGCACAGACATCTGACGCGCATCGGCGCCCAGCCAGCGGAGCAGTGCATCGTAAACGGCGTCGTGGTTGAGCAGGGTGAAGTGGTTGGCTCCGGGGAGATGCAGGCCGTTGGCATCATCGAAACCGATGCGGCGGGCCCGATTTCGGCCGGAGCCGCTAGCGGGCAGGACCAAGCCGTCGCCGATGATCCGGCCGAGCGGATGACGCGGGCTGTGGGTTACCGAGGCGGTGACGAAGTAGTGGTCGGCGCAATCGAGTAGCGGTATTTCGCGAACGACTCTGCGGCGCAAGGCATCCACGTCCATGTCATGCCAATCCTCATCGACGAGCGAACCCTGGCGCAGGTCGCGAATCCCCGCGCTGCGGCGGCGCAGCAGCCGACCGAAGGGCCGGGTCTCCGGTATTTTCACCAATGCGGCGGAGGCGTAGTGGACGAGCTGCTCCAACGGTGCACCCAAATGCGGTGATCCGAGACAGACGATCTGCCGCACCCGGCGCACCCATGGCAGGTCGGCCTGATCGGCGTCGTAGCAGGCGCCCCGCGCGATCAGGCCGCCCATCGAATGTCCGACGAGTGCGATCTGCTCGACCTGCACCGGCCAGTTCTCGACCAGCCGCTGCAGCATCCCGTTCAGCAGACAGGCGTTCTCCGAGATGTGCAGCCCGCTGTTGTATCGAACCATCAGCGCCGTGCAGTCGAGATCGGCTTCGAGCCGCTCGGCATAGCTGGGCCGCCCGCCGAGCCGCCAAGCGTGTTCGGTCTCCACCAGACCGTGCAGAAAAACCACGATGCGCGGGCGCGGATTCGACACCACATCGCCGACCCACCCCGGCGCGACCGGTTCCCCATTGATTCGAAATGTCATCGGCCCGGCCAGAATCGGCAGCTCATCCTCGAGACTGTCGCCGATCAAACCCTGCAGTGCCGCCAGGAATCCGGACCCGTAGACCGTGCGTGAGGGCACCGGGGCACCGGGTACGTCCACGGTGCGCTCCGCCAGGGCGCCCGCAACTGTTGCGGTTCCGCCTACCAGCCGATACACCCCATCGGTAATCGCATCGTGCACCACCTTGACCGGCTGCGCAGCCGGTCCGACACCCAGTCGCACCGCCGCGAACACCCGGTCCGAGATGGCTCGATGCACCGCGGCGATCCCCTCGATCGCGCCACCCAGTTCATCGCCCGCCAACCTCGCGAGCGCCTGCATCTCCGCCTGTCGTTGCCGCTCGGGCTCACTCATTCATTCAGTGTACAATTGTTCACTGAGATTTTCGTGTCGGCGCACCGACCTAGGACGGTATGTGGCTGACTCCGACCGCCGTTTCGGTGAGACTGCCGAGGTAGAGGGTGCCGTCGTATTCGACGACTCCGGTGACCATCGCATAGTCGGTGCCGTCGGCCTGTAGGTCGTGCACGACCTTGCCGTCGAAGTCGACGGCCATCACCCAGGTAGTGCGCGGCGGTTTGGGCTGTACCCATTCCGGTAGCGCCCACACGATCCGGCGCAGAATACCGGGCAGGGGAAGTAGGCGGTCCAGCAATGGATTTCGTGGTGACGGCAGGGTGATCCACACCAGGCCGTCGCTGCCGAGAGCCATATTGTCCGGGAAGCCGGGCAGGTTCTCGATCAGGCGGTCGTAGGTGCCCGCTTTCGGTCCGGTGAGCCAGTAGCGGGTCACCCGGTAGGCGCCGGTCTCCGCGACGAGCACGCTGGCGCCGTCGGGGGAGAGGACCACGCCATTGGCGAATTGCAGTCCGTCGATGAGGGTTTCGAGCTTGCCGGACGGATCGAGGCGGAACAGGCGGCCGGTGCCGGAATGCTCCAGCAGGTCGCCCATCCACTCGTCCAGCGGATAGCGACGCGACGACGAGGAAAAGTAAATGGTGCCGTCCGCGGCGCGAACCACATTGCTGGCGAAGGGGAGTGGTTCGCCGTCGACCTCGTCCACGAGCACCTCGATCTCGCCCGCACTGTCCAGCCGCAGCAGTCCGCGATGGAAATCGCAGATCAGCAGCGACCCATCGGCGTCGGCATGCATACCGAGCGGACGGCCGCCGGTATTCGCCAGCAGGCTCACCGTGCCGTCCGCGGGATCGATGCTGTAGACCGAACCGTCATCGACTCCCGCAATGATTCGCCCCTCGGCGGTGCGCACCACATCCTCGGGTGCCGCAGCGGGCAGTTCCAATCGCGTGATCTGGGGAAGTGGTGTGGCACTACGCGTTTCGCGAGCCCGGGGCGGGGCAGGCGGTGGCGTCCAGCGCCGCGGCTGCATTGTCGATCCGGCGACCATGGCTCACCTTATCCCGATGCCGACGACCAGCTGCTGGAAACCGACAACTGCAACATGTTCATACGTAGATATGCGCATCTAAACATGTGTGCTCACCTTTGGATGGAGCAGACAACAACATCCGTCCGGCTCCGCCGAACGCAGCACAGACGAGCACGAGGGCTCCGTTCGAGTAACGAAGGGGGGCGAGTCGGAGTAGAGGACAAGGAGGTACCCGATACCGAGTGGTGTGCGCACGCATGGGGAGTGGGGAGCTCGACTCCGGGGTTTCGGGCGTGGGTGCTTCCCTGGCGCGTCAGCGGTGCAAGGCGGTCGCGTGCTGCAAACGCGACAGTTTCTGGGGATTGCGCACGGAGTAGATCCCGGTAATGAGGCCGTCGTCGATGCGCGCCGCTACGACGGCATCGATCTCGCCGTCGAGTCGCAAGATCAGCGCCGGGTGGCCGTTGACGAAGGCAGGCTGGGCCGACCGGGTGGTGAGGTTACCGAGCGCGGCGGCGAGGAAGCCGGCTACCGCGTCGGCCCCGACGATGGGCACCAGCGCGGCCTGTGCGAGTCCGCCGCCGTCGCCGAGGAAGACGACATCCGGCGCGAGAATGTCGAGCAGGCTCTGTAATTCGCCGGTTTCGACGGCTCGCTGGAATGCCGCGAGCGCGTCTCGGGTTTCGGCCGCGGAGACCACCTCGCGTGGTCGGCGCGCGGCGACGTGTGATCGGGCCCGGTACGCGAGCTGGCGGACCGCCGCCAGGCTCTTGTCGACTGCTTCGGCGATCTCGTCGTACTCCAGATCGAACACCTCGCGCAGCACGAACACTGCCCGCTCGACGGGTGTGAGGGTCTCCAATACCAACAGCATCGCCATCGAGACGCTGTCGGCCAGCTCGATGTCCTCGGCGACGTCGGGTGCGGTCAGCAGCGGTTCGGGCAACCAGGGGCCGACGTAGGACTCCTTGCGGCGCCCGAGCGTGCGCAGCCGGTCGAGTGACTGGCGGGTGGCGATTCGGACCAGATAGGCGCGGTGGTCCTGCACGGTGTCGAGGTCGACGCCTGCCCAGCGCAGCCAGGTTTCCTGGAGGACGTCTTCGGCGTCGGCGGCCGAGCCGAGCATTTCGTAGGCGACGGTGAACAGCAAGTTGCGGTGTGCGACGAAGGCTTTCGTCGCGCGGTCCGGACGGTCGCTGTTGCTTTCGCCGTGGTCGGCGGGCGTGGTCTGCGACATGCCGGGCATGGGCGGCTCCTTGTTCACTCTCGAATGTGTCACCCATCAGACGTCCGATCCTGCCGTTTCATAACAGCGGGGCAGTGGTGGTGTGCGTCACATCGAACTGCTGTTATGTGAATCGGGGCGCCGCCGTCTCATGGTCGTTCGAATCAACACCACGAGTGAGGACCGAAGTCATGGAACCCCGATTCAACCTGAACGACAACGAACTCGGCGCCAAGATCGGCAAGCGGTTCGCGAACACGAGCCTGGCGATCATGCAGTCGTCGCTGCCGAAGTCCACGGTGGAGCTGGTGGAGTTGCGCGCCAGCCAGATCAACGGCTGCGGTTACTGCGTCGACGCTCACACCAAAGAGCTGGCGGCAGCCGGCGAACCCGCGGTTCGGATCAACCTGGTCGCGGCTTGGCGCGAGGCCACCGTGTTCAGCGAGGCCGAGCAGGCCGCGCTGGCGTTCGCGGAGGAGGGCACCCGACTCGCCGACGCGAATCATGGTGTGTCCGACGAGACCTGGGCTCAGGTGCGTAAGCACTACGACGACGACCAGATCGCCGCGCTTGTCTACCTGGTCGCCATGATCAACGCCTCCAACCGGCTCCTGGTGATTACACAAACCAAGGGCGGCTCGTACGTGCCCGGCACGTTCGAGAGCGTGGCGAACTGATCTGTACGCGGATTCCGGCCCAGGATCGTTCGGGCCGGGATCCGCGGATGGGGAAGGGCTTGGACGTGCAGCAGCGCCCCCAAGGATGACGCGGCGGGGACTGAGATCGGTTCACGAGCAACGTATCCGGTGGAACTGCGATCTTCAGCGCACTTATAATACATCTGACTATATAGATATGCGTATCAAACTATATGGCTTTCCAACTCACACTCACCAAATCCGAACAAACTCAAAAGACCGCACAGACCAGGGTGGCCTCTAGTGGCTGCGCCCGCCGATGATGCTTCGGCGGGCGCAGCCACTGGTCCTAGGGATTGACCGAGAAGACGTGCCAGAGCACAGCAAGTGTGGCCAGCGTGAAAACCGGTGACAGAATCCAGGTTTCGACCTTGTTCCCGGTCCGTTCGATCACCGGCACGCAGGTACGGAGCGGGAACGGCCAGAACAGTCGGCACCCCTTATCGGTGAGGCAATCACCGGCGAGGTGGGCCAGCGCCCCGAGTCCGACAGCGAACGGCAACCACGCCGGTTTATCGGTGATCCAGTGATCCATCACGAACGTCCCTGCCGCGGCGAGGATTACGACCGTGCCCCACGCCTCGATGCCCTCGCCGGAGGGGCACAGATGCAGTGCCCGCACCGCCAGTGCGAGCAGGAAGAACACCAAACCGAGTGTGAAATATCTTCCGAGCCAATGCTCACCCGCCCAGGTCCCGTAGGCGACGGCGATCACGAAGGCGAACGAGTGTGTGGCGTGCCGATGTCCACCGGAGATCCAGGAAATCAAGCGGCACAGGTGATAGGAGATCGGACCGAGCACATGCGCGATGGTGCCGTTCGGATGGTCCGCATCGGGCAGCAGCGCGGCCCCCGCTGTCAGGAAGGTACCGAGCAATACCTCGACGGCACCGAGATGCGCGTCGCCAGTTGGCAATACCGGATAGACCAACGCCGAGATGGGCAGCGTGGCCGCTGCCACCGACCAGGCGAAAGCGCCGCTGGTCGCATGTGAATGTCCTAGCACTACATGAACGTTAGTTGACCACAACCCATTTCAAACAAACGAGACTAACCGGCCGGTGAAAACGTATCGGGGGGAGGGGATTTCACCGAAAGTGGCCAGACGCGATCGGTGTGCCCATTGTGCATGGAACAGCCGGCGAACGGTCCGTTGGGGTCGAACAGCACGTTCATATGGCTGTCGGCATGGTCCAGAAACCAGAGCGACAGACCCAATTCGGCGTTGAGGCGATAGAGTTCCCAGGATTGCCAGAGCGCCTCCAGCCGCGCGACGGCCTCGGTGTGCCGCCACCACTCCGGGCACCAGGCCAGACCGTTGTCGGCCACTTTGCGCCGATAGACCTGGGCGAGGTAGTTCTCGACGAACTCCACGACCGATCCGTAGACCTGTGTGCGCTGCTCTTTCATGGCGCCCCCGAGGACAGTGGCATTCCAAACAGCTTCGAGAGTAGTCACGAAATCTGCTGAGGTCCTTTGGGAAACCTTTGGAATAGCTATGCGGAGCGCCGAGAACGCGGGTTCACAATGCGATCGAGGGCGTGCAGATCCGATTCCAGTGCGTAGAACACGCGCAGTGCGCCGACGAATGCGAAAAGGCTGACCACGCACAGGATCACGATGGGACCGATTACTGTCTGCTGCTGTGCCGCGTCCAGGTAGAACAGACCGCCCGCCACTCCGATGAGGGGTACGGAGGCAGCGATGCCGAGATAGATCCGGCTGCGTCGGGCGAGCCGCCGCAATCGGATGGCGTCATCGGGGGAGGTCTGTGCGGTGCCGAGCAAACCCGGGTAGTACCAGCGCAGTACGAAGAAGGTGACAGGGAAGTAGGAGTACACCACCGCGACCGCGGCCGCGACCAGACGGGATGCGATGAGGTTGATGGTGAAGCCGGTGGACAGGTCCGAGGTGTAATGCAGCTGGGTCAGGAAGATCACCAGCGATAGCGCCCACCCGGCGAACCCGACCACCGCGATGCGGTCGCCACATGCGAGGGTGTCGGCGCGCGCCTGCGCGAGGGTCTGTTCGTCGTAATGCTTACCGCGCCGCAGTCCGTCGGGAACCAGGAACACCAGACGGCACCAATACAGCAGCGCGAGAATGCCGAGCGGGTAGCCGATCGCGCCGAGCAGCGTTGCGAGGCGTTGGAGTTGGGCGCTGGCCTCTGCGGTGAGTTGCGCGTCGAGCAGGCGCGTGTTGTGCGCGGAAAGATAGAGAACGCCGAGGAATTGCCCCAGCATGCTGGACAGCGTCACCACCGGCATCGGCCGCATCCGCAGTTTGGCGCGGATACTGCGCGCCGGCGGGTCGACGAGATCGCGGGCGGTGCGGTCCAGGGTGAGATCCAGCTGGCTGGCGAGCTCGGCGCCGGTGGCGAAGCGGTCGGCGGGATCGGGGGACAGGCAGGTGAGCAGGGCATGCTGCAGTACCGGTGGGCAGTCCGGCGGGATATCGGCGGCGAAGCGGTCGGGGACCGGCTGGCGGCGCAGTTCGATCATCCGTTCCAGTGAGGTATCGGATTCGCCCGCACTGCGTTCGTCGTCGAAGGGGAGTCGGCCGGTGAGCAGTTCCCACAGCACGACCGCGAGTGCGTACAGGTCGCTGCGGGTGTCGAGGTCGGCGGCGGTGGTCGACATGGTCGGATGGCAGGCCTCGAGCTGTTCGGGGGACATGTAGGCCAGTGAGCCGCCGAAGTAGGCGGCGGGGCTGGCGCCGGGGATGTGGCGGCTGAAGCTGATATTGAAGTCGGCGAGTTTGGGTTGCCCGTCGACCGTGAGCAGTACGTTGGCGGGTTTGATATCGCGGTGCAGCACCCCGGCGTGGTTTGCGTAGTCCAATGCGGAGGCGAGTCGACTGCCCAGCCACGCAACGGTTTCCGGCCAGCTCAGCCGTGCGACCTCGGTGCGGGTGGGGGATGGTTGCGGTTCCAGCACCCCGCCGCTGGCGGCCGCCTGGTCGACGGCGTCGAGCAGTAGTCGACCGGTCTTGGCTTCGACGCCGGTGCGGCGCAGCAGCCGTAGTACGCCGAGCAGGGTGCCGCCCGGAACGTACTGCATGTACATCAATTTCAAGTGCTGATCGGCGATCCGGCGTTGATCGAAGACCCGCACGATGTTCTCGTGATCGAGCCGGGCCAGCGTCTGGCCTTCACTGCCGCGATCATGGGAGATCTTGACCGCGACGAGCCGCTGCATCGAGCGCTGCCGCGCCAGGAAGACCCGGCCGAACGCGCCCTGGCCGAGCAGGATCAACATATCGAAATCGTCAACGGTCGCACCGGGTTTGATGGAGTCGAGCGTTGCGAGCGCGGCCGGATCGGTCAGGACGGTGGTGCGGAAGTGATCGCCATCGAGGCGGTCGGCGATCCGCGCCATCTGCTGCGAATACCGCTGCTCGTATTCGGTGAGATCCAGATCCCGATCGAACTGGCGGCGCGCGGTGATCTCCTCATAGATCAGGTCCGGAGGCAGTGGGGCGGTGTGGAGTTCGGGAAATTCGGTCAGGTACTCGTCGAGGCGCTTTTCGGATTTCTTGCGGATCGACCGGTGATGCAGATCCACCTTGATCAACTCGATCAGCGCCGACCGCCGCAGTGCGGTTTCGGTGGGCAGGTGCGGGGTCAGCTCGGGTGGTTCGCCCGCGGCCTCCCACTCACCCGCGAAATCGGCGACCGCCCTGGCCAATACGGCCTGAGCAGCCATCGCGCGATCCCCACCGTGCTCCGGTGGTACCGCGCCGAGCTGGATGTTCATCGTCGGCTCACTCGATCGAGGTTGGTGTCCCGGACAGAACCGAGAATATTCGATTATCGTCGTCCGCTGGTGATCTTCGCCACCCGTGGGGTTGGCCGGGGCGGCGGGTTCGTAGTTGAGTTGAGGTACGCGTAGCTCGACCAGTAGGAGGAGACATGACCACGCTGTCGGATCGACCGAACACCGCCTTGATAGTGATCGACGTGCAGAACGGTGTTGTGGCGGATGCATTTCAGCGTGACGCCGTCGTGGCGAATATCGGCACGCTCGTCGACAAGGCCCGCGAGGACGGTGTTCCGATCATCTGGGTGCAGCACTCGAGCGAGGAGCTCGTGCCGGGGACCGCGGCGTGGGAATACGTTCCGGAGTTGGTGCGTGCGGAGTCGGAATCGTTGGTGCACAAGAAGTTCGGTGATTCGTTCGAGGACACCGAGCTGGCGGAGCTACTGGCGAAGGCGAGGGTCGGACGTCTCGTTGTGACCGGCGCGGAGACCGATGCCTGCATCCGATCCACCATCCATGGTGCTTTCGTCCGCGGCTACGACGTGACGCTCGTCAGCGACGGGCATACGACCTTCGACAAGAGCCGATGGGGTGCGCCATCGCCGGAGCAGGTGATCGCCCACACGAACCTGTACTGGCGGTATCAGACGGCGCCGTCGCGCACAGCGGCCGTCGTGGCGGCGAAGGAAGTGACCTTCGGATGAAGGCACCCCCGCGAACTATGGGAGTTCGCGGGGGTGCCGGACGAGGACGACCGTCCTTGGCGGTCGGTCATTCCTCCTTCATCACACCAGGTCGAACCGGTCCAGGTTCGACACCTTGACCCACGCGGCGATGAAGTCGTTGACGAACTTCTCCTTCGAGTCGTCGGTCGCGTAGACCTCGGCGAGAGCGCGCAGCTGCGAGTTCGACCCGAAGACCAGGTCGGCGCGGCTGCCGGTCCACTTGACCGCACCGGTGGCGCGGTCCTTGCCCTCGTAGGTTCCGTCATCGGCGGCCGACGGCTCCCACTTCGTGCCCATATCGAGCAGGTTCACGAAGAAGTCGTTGGTCAACGATCCCGGGTTCGTGGTGAATACGCCCAACGGCGACTGCTTGTAGTTCGCGCCGAGGACGCGCAGACCACCGATGAGGACGGTCAACTCGGGGCCGCTGAGGGTGAGCAGGTTCGCCCGGTCGATCAGCGGGTACTCGGCCGGGAGTCGGTTACCCTTCCCGAGGTAGTTGCGGAAACCGTCCGCGGTGGGCTCGAGCGCGGAGAAGGACTCCACATCGGTCTGTTCCTGGGTGGCGTCGGTGCGACCCGGGGTGAACGGCACCTCGACGTCGTAGCCGGCGGCCTTGGCTGCCTGCTCGACCGCCGCGGCGCCGCCGAGCACGACGAGGTCGGCGAAGGACACCCGGGTGTTGCCGGTCTGGGCGGAGTTGAAGGACTCCTGGATGCCCTCGAGCACGCGCACCACCTGGGCGAGTTCGTCGGGCTCGTTGACCTCCCAGCCGGCCTGCGGCTGCAGGCGGATGCGTCCGCCGTTGGCGCCACCGCGCTTGTCGCTGCCGCGGAACGACGCCGCAGCCGCCCACGTGGTCGAAACAAGCTGTGCGACAGTCAGACCCGAAGCCAGGATCTGACTCTTGAGTGCGGCGATATCGGCGGCCCCGATGAGGTCGTGCGACACCGCGGGGACCGGATCCTGCCAGAGCAGCGTCTCTTCCGGCACCTCCGGCCCGAGGTAGAGGACCTTCGGGCCCATATCGCGGTGGGTCAGCTTGTACCAGGCCTTGCCGAACTCCTCGGTGAGCTCCTCGGGGTGCTCGAGCCAGCGACGGGTGATCTGCTCATAGATCGGGTCGAGCCGCATCGAGAGGTCCGTCGTCAGCATGACCGGGGTGTGCGACTTCGACGGGTCGTGGGCATCGACCACGGTGCCGGCGCCCGCGCCGTCCTTGGGGATCCACTGGTTCGCACCGGCGGGGCTCTTGGTCAGCTCCCACTCGTACCCGTACAGGGTTTCGAGGAAGCTGTTGTCCCACTTGGTCGGGGTGGGCGTCCAGGTGCCCTCCAGGCCGGAGGTGATCGCGTCCTTGCCGACACCGGTGCCGAAGGCGCTCTTCCAGCCGAGACCCTGTTCCTCGAGCGAGGCGGCCTCGGGCTCGGGACCGACGAGCCCGGCGTCGTCGGCGCCGTGAGTCTTGCCGAAGGTGTGACCACCGACGATCAGCGCCGCCGTCTCGATATCGTTCATGGCCATGCGGCGGAACGTCTCACGGATGTCGACGGCCGCGGCCAGCGGATCCGGATTGCCGTTGGGCCCTTCCGGATTCACGTAGATCAGACCCATTTGGACTGCGGCCAACGGGTTTTCCAGATCCCGGCTGCCGGTGTAACGCTCGTCGCCGAGCCAGGTCCGCTCCGGACCCCAGTACACGTCCTCCTCGGGCTCCCACTGGTCGACGCGGCCGCCACCGAAACCGAAGGTCGGGAAGCCCATGTCCTCGAGCGCGACATTGCCCGCGTAGACCATGAGGTCGGCCCAGGAGAGCTTCTTGCCGTACTTCTTCTTGACCGGCCACAGCAGCCGTCGGGCCTTGTCGAGGTTTCCGTTGTCGGGCCAGCTGTTGAGCGGGGCGAAGCGCTGCATACCGGCACCGGCTCCGCCGCGGCCGTCGCTGATCCGGTAGGTGCCTGCGGCATGCCAGGCCATCCGGATGAAGAACGGTCCGTAGTGACCGAAGTCGGCGGGCCACCAGTCCTGCGAGGTGGTCATGACCTCGGTGATGTCCTGCTTCACCGCAGCCAGATCGAGGGTTTTGAATTCCGCGGCATAATCGAAGTCCGCGTCCATCGGGTTGGCTACGGCCGGGTTCTTCTGCAAGATCTGGAGGTTGAGCTGGTTCGGCCACCATTCACGGTTGCTGCTTCCGCCCTCGGCTGGGGACTTGAGGCGACCGGACGTAACGGGGCAACCACCGGCGGCGGGTTCCGTATTGGCCTCTCCGATGGGCGGATGTTCCTCAGGCACGGCAATTCCTTTCGGGGGAGTGAGTGAATCGGGCTGTGATCACGGGTGTGATCCGGACATTTGAGCTGCCGAGCAGTCGGGGCACAGACCCCAATAGATGACCTCGGCCTCATCGAGTACGAATCCGTTGTCATGTGATGCGGTCAGGCAGGGCGCCTCACCGACGGCGCAGTCGACATCGGCGATGACGCCGCACGAGCGGCACACCACATGGTGATGGTTATCGCCGACTCGCGTTTCGTAGCGCGCGACGGATCCCATTGGCTGGATGCGCCGTAGCAGACCGGCGGCCGTCAATGCGCGCAGCACGTCGTATACCGCCTGATGGGATACCGCACCGAGCGTCGCGCGCACATGGCCGAGGATCGAGTCCGTATCGGAGTGCGGATGCTCGTGCACGGCAGTCAGCACGGCAACCCGCGGCGCCGTAACGCGCAGCGACACCCCGCGCAACATGCGCTCGGATTCCGAAGTCGTGGACACACTCAAGAGTATGACTCATTCAAGTCTCGACGGGAGGGTTTTCCGAAATCTCGAGACGATCCCACAACTTCCGCCGGTCGACGGACGTGTCGCACCTGATGAACCCACAATCCGCTGCCGGTCCGAGGTCGTGGTTATTGGGAGGGGAGCGGCGGATGAACTGTGAGCGGCGACCGTCACGGCGTCTACTTGACATAATGTTGATTATCGGCGTTACAACGGAGGGGCTGGAAGTGGGCGGCTCGTGTTGTATGACGTTGGCAGGTACGGCATTTCGGACTTCGCTTGCTGTGCGACCGGCTGGCTACCGGGCGTTCTGCGCACGGAATCGTGTGCTGTGTCCGCACGGTGTCCCCTTGATGTCTGATTCTGTTGATGTAAATATTTCGGTTGATCCCCAGTTTTGGCGGAAAATATCGTATTCGCTCGAAGTTTCGGATCTGGACCGCTTGGGTTCGACTCCCCTCTGCGGTCCAGTGAGACCTTTAAATCGTCACCGTGACGATTTAAAGGGTCTCTGGTGCCCATGCCGGGTTGGATTGGTTTCTGGTTATGAGGCCAGTGCTTGATGATTGGATCTGTTTTGCGGGTCCAGTTGGCGGCAGGCTGGGGTGATGTTGGTTCGGCGGCTGGTGGCGCTTTATGTCGGGTTGTGGTTGTACGGGTTTTCGATGGCGGTGATGATTCGGGCTGGGCTCGGGTTGGATCCGTGGGATGTGTTTCATCAAGGGGTGGCCGCGCATGTGCCGATCAGTTTCGGGGCGGTGACGGCGCTGACCGGAGTCGCGGTGTTGTTGGCGTGGATTCCGTTGCGGCAGTGGCCGGGTCTCGGCACGGTGAGCAATGTCGTGGTGATCGGTGTTTCGGTCGATGTCGGGTTGTGGACGTTGCCGGACTGGGATGTCCTGCCGGTGCGGGTCGGTGCGATGGGTGCCGCGGTGGTTTTGAATGCGGTGGCTACGGTGCTGTACATCGGCGCTGGTATGGGTCCCGGGCCGCGAGATGGACTGATGACTGGACTGGTACGCCGGACTGGATGGTCGGTGCGATTGGTGCGTACCGGGATCGAAGTGTCGGTATTGACGACCGGCTGGCTATTGGGTGGCAGCGTCGGCATCGGCACGGTGGTCTATGCATTCGGAATCGGTCCGTTGATTCAGGTGCTGATTCCGTTCGCGAATCGGTATCTGCCGGGATTTCATGTGGATCGGAAGGCTGAGCCCGAGGTTGTCCCGGTGGTGCCTTGACCGCGGTCGGTCGAATCAGTGCGGCCGCCTCGACGTCGGCAGCGGTGTCCGAATTGCTCTGGGTAGCAAGAAGATCCCGCTGAACCTCTCCCCTTCACCCCTTTCCGCTACCCCACCGTGAATCGTCACGGTGACGAATAAAACGTCGCTTGATGGCCGAAAATGTTGATTTCCTGGCCGCAGCGCTCTCTCGGCAACTGTGTCACCGTTCATACAGTTATCGACATGACTAGCACTCCGTCCGTGCTCATCGTCGGTGCCGGATTCGGCGGCCTTGCGGCCGCGCTGGAACTCAAGCGCCGCGGCCACGACGCGTTCACCATCGTCGATAAGGCCGACGGGCTCGGCGGGGTCTGGCGGGACAATACATACCCGGGCGCCGCCTGTGACGCACCGTCGGATCTGTACTCGTTCTCCTTCGCCCCCAATGCGCACTGGCCGAAGCGCTTTGCCGAGCAGCCCGACATCCTCGGCTACATGCGTGAGGTAGCCAGGCGCTACGACCTCGACAAGCACATGCGTTTCGGTGTCGAGGTCGACTCGGCGGACTTCGATGCCGACCGTGGCATCTGGCAGGTGCGCACGAGCGCGGGTGAGCTGCTCGAGGCGGATGTCTTCGTGCCCGCGGTGGGTCAGCTGTCGCGGCCGGTGTGGCCGAACATTCCGGGCACGGATTCGTTCACCGGCGAGGCCTTCCATTCGGCGCGCTGGGAGCACGACATCGAGCTGTCCGGTAAGCGGGTCGCGATCGTCGGCACCGGCGCGAGCGCGATCCAGATCATTCCGGCGATTCAGCCGAAGGTCGGGCAGTTGACGGTGTTCCAGCGGTCGGCGCCGTGGATCATTCCGAAAATCGAAAGCTATTACGCGCCACCGAAACTCAATGCGCTGGACAAGCTGTCGATCGTGACGAAGTTCCCGCTGATCCAGCGCGCGGAGCGGTTCGGCTGGTATTCGTTCTACGAGTTGGTGACTTCGGGGCTGGAGGGCAATGGCCGCATCGCCGATGTGATCTCCGGGTGGGCGGACCGGCATCGGGCCTCGCAGATCTCCGATCCGGAACTGCTGGCGAAGATGACGCCGGATTACGAGGCGGGCTGTAAGCGCGGGCTGATGGCGAGCAACTACTACCCGGCGGTGGCGCAGCCGAATGTGCACGTCGAGACCTCGCATATCGCCGAGATCACGCCGACCGGTGTGTGCACCGAGGACGGCACGCTGTACGAGGTCGATGTGATCGTGTACTGCACCGGATTCAAGGCCACGGAGTTCTTGGCGCCCATGACGATTCGCGGGATCGGTGGCAAGGAGTTGCGCGAGGTGTGGTCGGGCGGTGCGCGCGCCTACAAGGGCCTCACCGTGCCGCATTTCCCGAATATGTTCATCATGTACGGGCCGAATACCAACCTCGGCGCGGGTTCGATCATCTACATGCACGAAAGGCAGGCGCGCTATCTGCGCCAAGCGGTCGAGCATCTGCGCGAGGTCGGTGGTTATCTTTCGGTGAAGCCTGAGGTGGAGGCGCGGTTCGACGAGGAGATCCAGGGGCGGCTCGAACATACGGTGTGGACCAAATGCACCAGCTGGTACCGGGAGCCCAGCGGTCGGGTGACAGCGAACTGGCCGGGCCGGATGAGTGAATACGACAAGCGGACGCATTTCGATGTCCGCGACTACGAGCTCGTTCGCACCGGAAGGTAATCCCATGACGCACTATGACGTGCTGGTGATCGGTTCCGGTTTCGGTGGCAGTGTCAGCGCGCTGCGGTTGACCGAGAAGGGCTATCGGGTCGGTGTCCTGGAGACGGGGCGGCGCTTCGCCGATGACGAATTCGCTGAGAACTCCTGGCATCTGCGCGAATATCTGTGGGCGCCGAAATTGGGCTGCTTCGGTATTCAGCGGATGACGCTGCTGAACGACACCTTCATCATGAGCGGTTCCGGTGTCGGTGGCGGTTCGCTGGTGTACGCGAACACGCTGTACGAGGCGCCGGATACCTTCTACGGCGATAAGCAGTGGTCGCATATCACCGATTGGAAGTCCGAGCTGGCGCCGCATTACGACCAGGCCAAGCGCATGCTGGGGGTGACGACCAATCCGGCGACGACGCCGTCGGATCGGGTGCTTCGGGAGGTCGCCGAGGATATGGGTATCGGCGATACCTACCGTCGCACGCCGGTCGGAGTGTTGTTCGCGGATAAGGAGACTCGGCCCGGAGCTGCGGTCGCGGATCCGTTCTTCGGTGGTATCGGACCCGAGCGGCGTTCGTGTACGCATTGTGGTGAGTGCATGACCGGGTGTCGGCATGGCGCGAAGAACACCCTGGTGAAGAACTATCTGTATCTGGCGGAGCAGGCGGGGGCGACCGTGCATCCGTTGACGACCGCGGTGTCGGTGCGGCCACTGTCCGGTGGCGGGTATGCGGTCGATACCGTGCGCACCGGGCGCTGGGTTCGCAAGGCGAAGCAGACCTTCACCGCCGATCAGGTGGTGTTCTCCGCGGCCGCGCTCGGCACCCAGCAGCTGTTGCACAATCTGCGGGATCGCGGTGTGCTGCCGAATATTTCGCTGCGCCTGGGGCATCTGGCGCGCACGAATTCCGAGGCGGTGCTGGCGGCGCGAACACGCGATAAGGATTCGGATTTCACCAAGGGTGTGGCGATCACCTCGTCGATCCATCCGAACTCCTACACCCATGTGGAGCCGGTGCGTTACGGCAAGGGCAGCAATTTCATGGGTTTGTTGACGACGGTGCTGGTGGAGGGGCAGGAGGGTAAGCGGCGCTGGGTGCTCGGGCTGCGGGAGATGGTGCGGTATCGGCGGGATCTGCTGCGCATGCACAATCCGGCGCACTGGTCCGAGCGGATGATCGGGCTGCTGGTCATGCAGAACGTCGACAATTCGATCATCACCTATAACAAGCGCGGTCTGTTCGGTAAGCGGATGACCACCAAACCCGGTGTGGGACAAGCGCCTCCGGCGTGGATTCCGGAGGGGAACGAGGTCACGCGGCGGGTCGCCGAGAAGATCAACGGCATTCCGCAGGGCTCCTGGACCGAGATGGCCAATATCCCGATCACCGGCCACTTCATCGGTGGCTGCGCGATCGGCGACTCCCCCGATACCGGCGTGGTCGACCCGTATCAGCGGCTCTACGGTTACGAGGGTCTGCACATCGTGGACGGTTCGACGATCTCGGCGAATCTTGGGGTGAACCCGTCGCTGACCATCACCGCGCAGGCCGAGCGCGCGATGTCGTTGTGGCCGAACAAGGGTGAAAACGATCAGCGTCCGCCGTTGGGTGCGCCGTATCGGCGGATCGATGCGATCGTGCCGAAGAATCCGGTGGTGCCGGAATCGGCGCCGGGAGCGCTTCGGTTGCCGATTACTCCGGTCTGACGCCTTTGGGTTCACGTTGGCGCATGAATCCGGGCTGAAGCCGGGCCCGGCGGCGCGCAGGAAGACTATCGCTGTTTCTTTCGCCGTGTCACCGGTGCGTGTGCGTCGACAGGGTGTCAGGTGATATTCGCCGATGCCAGGGCTAGCAGGAATTCGTGCATGCCCGCCAGTGTGTGCGCGGGCATCATGATGTCGCAGTACGGCAGGGCCGCCGCCATCGCACCGGTGGTCGGCTGGAATCGGGAGTCGCCGGCACGGGGATTGAGCCAGATCACGCGCCAAGCCCGGCGCCGGATCCGGGCCATCGCTCGGGCGAGGACTTCGGGGGTGTCGCTGTCCCAGCCGTCCGATGCGATGACGACGACGGCGCCGCGCACCGCGTTGCCGGACGGATTGGCGAGCAGCGTGCCGAGGCACTGTCCGATATGCGTGCCGCCGTAGCGGTCGATCACCTTGTCGTTGGCCCTGGCTACCGCGACCTCGGGGGAACGGTGCGCCAGCACCGAGGTCAGCCTGGTCAGCGAGGTGGAGAAGGCGAACACCTCGGGTCGATCGGGTGTGCGGCGCTGCATCGCGGCTCGCATCAGGTGTAGGTAGATCGTCGAATACGGCCGCATGGAGCGGCTGACGTCACAGATCATGACGATTCGGCGCGGGCGACCACGGGGACGGGTGCGGACCAGGACCGCCGACTCCCAGCCGGTGCGGCGGGAGTTGTGCATCGTCGCCCGGAAGTCGATCCGCTTGCCGTGTGGATGGTTTTCATATCGCCTGCTGCGGCGCCGCGGCCAGTGCGCCGATGCCTGCTCGAGCCAGGCACCGACCGTGCGTAGATCGTCCGGATCGAAGTGGTCGAACGGTTCCTGTGCTCGCGCCGCGAACCTGCTCGGCAGTACGTCCGGCAGCATCATGTCCTGATCGGTCGATCGGTCGGCGCCGGTCGCTGATTGCAGTGTCGCCCAAGGGACCGCACCCGCTTGCCGACCCTGCCCCCGACCGCCCGTACCCGGCGCCGACATGTGTTCGGTCGGCAATCCGTGCGTTCGGCTGGGCGGGTCCACACCCAGCACCGCGTCGGCGAACACCGTCGCGAAGACCGCGTCGAAGGCGGCGAGATCCTGCATACGATCGACGAGCGTGAGTCGCGCTGCCCAATAGAGCTCGGTGCGCGACCACGGTGGCATGCGGCGCAAGGCTTGCACGAACAGCGCGGGCCCGCTCGGTGCGACCGCGACGCCGCCACGGCGCAGCCGTGCGACCACCGCGACGGCGAATGCGGCCAGATCGACGCCACGCAGCATTACCGCGCGTGTCATCGCTTCCCGCGTATCCGTCTGCGTACCAGGATGATTGCGAGCACGGCCGCCAGCCCGAGCGCGATCGCGGGCGCATACTTCTTGATCATCGTGGGCCCGACGAGATCGACGAGGTCCAGTGGTGCCGGTTCGGGTTGGGCGACCGATTGCGGCCGCATCCCTAGGCTGTCCGGTCTGACGTCCGTCTGTGCGGCGGTTGTGTCGCCCGCCGCGAGTTTCGCTTCGAGAGATGTCACGAATTGACCGACCAATTTCTCGGACACCTGCTGCAGCACCCCGCTGCCCAATTGGGCGAGCTTGCCGACGATCTTGAGTTCGGTGTCCACGGTGACGTGGGTCTTGCCGCCGTCTTCGCGCAGCTGCGTGGTGATGGTCGCCGCCGCGTTTCCGGATCCGCGTGAATCCCGGCCGCTGCCGTTGATGATGGCGCGATGGTCGTGTTCGTCGCGCTCGACGAAATTCGCTTTCCCGGTGAATTCGCTGGTCACCGGGCCGACTTTGACCTTCAGTTTGCCGAGGAAGTCCTCTCCCTCCCAGCCGACCATCTGTGCGCCGGGCATGAGCGGGACCACCTGTTCGAGGTCGGTCAGCACCTGCCATGCCTGCTCGACGGGTGCGTTGACGGTGAATTCGTTGGCGATCTTCATCGGAGTATCCCTCTCATCCGGTGGCCAGGCTTCGGGTGTATTCGACGAATGCCGTGTGGACGGTGGCGCGGTCGTCGGGTGTCTTCGCCAGTGCGCTGAGCGCGGCGACCGCCTCTGGTGCGGTGAGCTCGGCGACCGCCTCTGGTGCGGTGAGCTCGGCGACGTCGAGTGTTGCCAGCGCGGCGATCCAGTCGATGGTCTCGGCGACGCCGGGCGGCTTGTCGAGATCGAGTTCGCGGGCGCGGCCCACGAATCCGGTGGCGTGTTCGATCAACGCGTCGGTTGCCCCGGGCACGGTGCGGCGCACGATCGCCACCGCGCGAGTCGGCTCCGGGTAGTCGATCCAGTGGTAGAGGCAGCGCCGCCGCAGCGCGTCGTGCAGGTCGCGACTGCGGTTGGAGGTCAGCACCGCCAGCGGCGGGTGTTCGGCGACGAAGGTCCCGAGTTCGGGTACGGTCACCGTGGCCTCACCGAGGAATTCGAGCAGCAGCGCTTCGAATTCGTCATCGGCGCGGTCGATTTCGTCGATCAGCAGCACCGGGGGCGTCGGACCGCGATAGCGGGCACAGCGCAGGATCGGGCGGTCGACCAGGAATGCCTCGGTGAACAGATCGGCTTCGGTGAGGTCGGCGCCGCGCGCCTCGGCGAGCCGGATGCTGAGCAGTTGACGCTGGTAGTTCCAGTCGTACAGCGCTTCGCTCACGGTGAGTCCCTCGTAGCACTGCAGGCGGATCAGTGGTGCACCGAGCACGGTGGCCAGGGTCTTGGCCGCCGTTGTCTTGCCCACTCCCGGTTCGCCTTCCAGCAGCAGCGGCCGGCCCAATGTGGTGGCCAGATAGAAGGCGGCGGCGGTTCCGGTGTCGAGCAGGTAGTCGTCGGCGTCGAATCGTCGGACCACGTCCTCGATATCGTCGAACGGCGACATCATGGCGACGTGGCGGCGCGCAGGCGCTCGTAGTCGTCCCAGGTGTCCACATCCAAGGGCATCGGCGCGTCCACGTCGAGTCGAGACACCGGGACGCGGCCGGACTCGATGATCTTCCACACGGCTTTGTCGCCGTGCAATCGGGCGAACTCGCCGAATACGCTGCGACTCAGCCAGAATGGATGCCCGACACCGTCGTGGTAGCGACAGACGGTGATGGCCGTGGATGTTCCCTCGGCGATCAGTCGCTCGACGGTCGCCGCCGACAGGCCCGGTTGATCACCGAGCATCAGCACCATTCCGGCAGCATCGGGGTGTACCACGCGCAGGGCCGAACGCAACGACGACGAACAGCCCGAACCGAAGTCGTCGGCCATGACCACCTCCAGCCCGGCGAGATCGATCTGCTGCCGGATCGCCGCGGCCGCGCCGCCGAGGGTGACGATGATCTGATCGAAAGCGCAGGACCGCACCGCGTCGAGGGTGGCGCCGAGAACCGTCGTATTCCGGTACGGCAGTAGCTGTTTCGCAGTGCCCAGGCGCCGTGAGGCGCCCGCGGCGAGTACGACTCCGGTGACGAACCCGATTGTCATGAGCCCGTCTTCGCGAAGGAGGTGCGGCAGCCGGAGCTGCAGAACCAGTGGTCGACATCGTCGATGGTGAGATGCGGTGTGTCCGGCCCGACCGTCACGGTCATGCCGCACACCGGATCGAGCGCCTCGACCGCGACATCCACCGTGCGGGGTGTCACCGCCAAACCGTCCTTGCGGATCGCCTGGATCACTTGCGCGACAATCGAGACGGCGATCTCGGCGGAGGTTTTGGCGCCGATCGGCAAACCCACCGGGGTGCGCACGCGCGCCCGCTCGGCGTCGGTCAATCCGAGTTCGTCGAGAATCGATGCCCCCCGAATTCTGCTGGCCACCAACCCGATATAGCCCAGACCCGCATCGAGCGCGGCGCGGATCAGCTCGGCTTCGGGGCCACCATGGCTGGCGATCACCATCGCCGTCGTATCGGTCAGCGAATCCGGCGAGTCGGCTCCGGCCACACTGCGCTGCACCCCGAATCCGACCAGTTCGCACATGTCGGCCAGGGCGTCCGCGATAGGTGTCGCGCCGCAGATGCGCACCAACGGCGCCGGGATCTGCGGCTCGAGGAATATCTCCAACGCTCCGCCGGACAAACACGGATTCACCACGACCGCCGCGCCGGGCGCTTCGGGAAACTGCAGATCGCCGTCGGGCAGTACGCGCAGCAGCACACTCTCGTGCGACTGCAGGGCCCCCAGCGCCGCCTTGCGGACCGAGTTCTGGGCGCACTGGCCGCCGACGAACCCTTCGATCGTCCCGTCCTGCAACAGGATCGCCTCATCCCCGGCGTGCGCCGAGGTCGGCTGCTGCGCGCGCACGACGGTCGCGTGCACGAACGGAGTCCGGGTGCGGACCAACTGCTGTGCGCGCTCGCTCATCTTCATCGGTGATCCCATCGCCGGCACCCACTCAGATCGGCGGTGTGGGCCGCCCCTGCATCGCTTCCCACACCCGCGACGGCGTCAGCGGCATGTCGGCGTGCCGGACTCCGTACGGCGCCAATGCATCCACCACGGCGTTGACCACCGCTGCGGGCGATCCGACCGTGGCCGATTCGCCGATGCCTTTCGCGCCGATCGGGTGGTGCGGCGAAGGGGTGACCGTGTAGCCGGTCTCCAAATGCGGAACTTCGACCGCCGTCGGAATGAGGTAATCCATCAGGGATCCGCTCAGGCAGTTGCCGTCCTCGTCGAAGGCCATGATCTGCATCAGCGCCATACCGATGCCGTCGGTGATGCCGCCGTGCACCTGACCCTCGATGATCATCGGATTGATCCGGGTGCCGCAGTCGTCGACGGCGAGGAAACGCCGCATCGTCACCACGGCTGTCCCCGGGTCGATGTCGACGACGCAGAAATACGCACCATACGGGTAGGTGAGATTCTCCGGGTTGTAGCAGATCTGCGCGTCGAGTCCGCCCTCGATGCCTTCGGGCAGATCTCCGGCGCCGTGTGCTCGCATCGCGATCTGCTGGATCGTCACGGCCGCGGACGGATCTCCTTTGACGTGGAAAGAGCCCTTCTCCCACTCGAGGTCGGCGATGGAGACCTCGAGCATGCCGGATGCGATGATCCGCGCCTTGTCGCGCACCTTGCGCGCCACCAGTGCGGCGGCGGCGCCCGAGACCGGTGTCGAGCGGCTGCCGTAGGTGCCCAGGCCGAACGGAGTCTGATCGGTATCGCCGTGCACCACGTCGATATCCTCGGGCGGGATGCCGAGTTCTTCGGCGACGATCTGGGCGAACGTCGTCTCGTGCCCCTGCCCCTGGGTCTGCACCGCTATGCGCACAACGGCTTTGCCGGTTGGATGGATGCGCAGTTCGCACCCGTCGGCCATCCCGAGTCCGAGGATGTCCATATCCTTACGCGGACCCGCACCGACGGCCTCGGTGAAGAAGGACATACCGATGCCCATCAGCTCACCGCGGGCGCGCTTGGCCTGCTGCTCCTTTCGCAAGGCGTCGTAGCCGATCATGTCCATCGCCAGGCGCATGGTCTTCTCGTAGTCGCCGGAGTCGTACACCCAGCCGGTCTTGGAGGTGTACGGGAACTGGTCGGGGCGAAGGAGATTGCGCAGCCGCAGCTCGGCCGGGTCCATCTTCAGTTCGTAGGCGAGGCAATCGACCAACCGCTCGACGAAGTAGACGGCCTCGGTGATCCGGAACGAGCACGCGTAGGCGACGCCGCCGGGGGCCTTGTTCGTGTAGACCGCGGTCATCTTGCAGTAGGCGGCCTCGATGTCGTAGCTGCCGGTGAACACGCCGAAGAAGCCCGCCGGATACTTCAACGGTGCGGCGGTGCCGTTGAAGGCGCCGTGATCGGCGAGCACGGTCGACCGGATGGCCAGGATCTTGCCCTCGGCGGTGGCGGCGATCTCGCCGACCATGATGTAGTCGCGGGCGAATCCGGTGCTGGTGAGGTTCTCGCTGCGATCCTCCATCCACTTCACCGGTTTGCCCAGCAACAGCGACCCGACGATGGCGCAGACGTATCCCGGATAGATGGGCACCTTGTTGCCGAAGCCGCCGCCGATATCGGGTGAGATCACCCGGATCTTGTGCTCGGGCAGCCCGGCCACCAACGCATAGAGCGTGCGGTGGGCATGCGGTGCCTGGCTCGTCGACCACAGCGTGAGCTTGCCCGTCACGGGATCGAGATCCGCGACGGCACCGCAGGTCTCCATCGGGGCGGGATGCACTCGCGGATAGACGATTTCCTGTTTTACGACGACGTCGGCGCGCGCGAACACCGCCTCGGTCGCGGCGGCGTCGCCGGTCTCCCAGTCGAAGCAGTGGTTGTCGCGCTTGCCCTCGAGATCGTCGCGGATCACCGGCATCCCGGGCGTCAGTGCGGTCCGGGCGTCGATGACCGGATCGAGCATTTCGTACTCGACGTTGATGAGCTCCAACGCATCACGGGCGGAGTAGCGGTCCTCGGCGACGACGAAGGCCACCTCCTGGCCCTGGAACCGGACCTTGTCCGTGGCCAGCACCGCTTGCACATCGTTGGACAGCGTCGGCATCCAGGCCAGTCCCTTCGCCGCCAGATCCGCACCCGTGACAACTGCTCTGACCTTCGGATGTGCCTGTGCTGCGGAGATATCGACGCTGACGATCCGGGCGTGCGCGAACGGGGAACGCAGGATCGCCAAATGCAGCATGCCGGGCAGCGATACGTCGTCGACGTAATTGCCGTGGCCGCGAATGAACCGCGGATCCTCCTTGCGCAGCATCCTGCCGTGACCGCACGGCTTGTGATCGTTGTCGACACGGTCTTCGGGCCGGGATTCGACGGCGGTCATGACGTGCTCCCGACCGGTGTCGGTGGGGCGGCGGGTTCGGGCTCGACCGCTTCGCCGCGTTGTTTCGCCGCGGCCCACTGGATCGACCGCACGATGGTGGTGTATCCGGTGCAGCGGCAGATCTGGCCCGAGATCGCCTCGCGGATGGTCTGCTCGTCGGGATCCGGGTTGCGGTCGAGCAGGGCGCGGGCGGTGATCATCATGGCGGGCGTGCAGAATCCGCACTGCAACCCGTGGCACTGCATAAAGCCTTCTTGCACGGGATCGAGCCGGCCGTCCACTTCGAGCCCCTCGACGGTGCGCACCGCACGACCGCCGGCCATGACGGCCAGCATCGTGCACGACTTCACCGGTTCGCCGTCGACCTGCACCACACAGGCGCCGCAGTTGCTGGTGTCACAGCCCCAGTGGGTTCCGGTGAGCCGCAACTGATCTCGCAGGAAATGCACGAGCAGGGTGCGTGGCTCGACCTGCGCGGTCACCGGCTCGCCGTTGACGGTCATGGTTACCTGCATGGCTAATTCCCTTCCGGCGCAGGGTGATTCAGTACGCGCTCGACCGCGGTGCGCAGCACGCGAATCGTCAGTTCGGACGCGAGATGGCGTTTGTAGTCCGCGCTGCCGCGCGCATCGGAGACAGGTGAGCACGCCGCGCTCGCCCGGCGGCCCGCCGCCGCGAAAACCTCCTCGGTGGGCGGCTCACCGATGAGCACGTCCACCGAGGAGGCCAGTGCCGCTGGATCGGGGTCGACCGCGGTCAGACCGATCCGTGCGGCCGCTATCGCCTCGCCGCGCAGGGTCACCGTCGCGCCGGCCGCCGCGATCGCCCAGTCGCCGACTCGGCGCGCCACCTTCGCGTAGGCGCTCGATGTCCGATGCCGCACCGGGATTCGGATCTCGATCAGAAGTTCGTTGTGCGACATGGCGGGTTCATATGGGCCGACCAGGAAGTCGTCCATCGCGATCTCCCGGTCGCCGGACGGTCCGCGCACCAGGCAGGTGGCGCCGAGGACCGTGCAGACAGTGCACAGATCTTCGGCGGGATCGGCCTGGCACAGCGAGCCACCGATCGTGCCGCGGTTGCGTACGACCGGGTCGGCGATCACGCGCTCGGCGTCACGGAAGATCGGGCACACCGTGGCGAGGTCGTCGGATTCCAGTACATGCCGATGCCGGACCATCGCGCCGATGCGCACCAGGGTCGGATCGGTGACGATGTAGCCCAGTTCGGCGGCCAGGTCGTTGATGTCGATGAGATATTCCGGATTGGCCAGACGCAGCTTCATCATCGGCAGCAGGCTGTGCCCGCCCGCGACGATGCGCGCCTCCTCCCCGAGCCGGTCCAGTAGTCCGATGGCGTGATCCACGCCCGTTGCGCGCTCGTATTCGAATGGCCCAGGAACTTGCATGTGATCGACCTCACATCAGCGGGAATGAGCCAAGCCTCGGCCCCGCTGAGCTGGGCGTCAAGACCGATTTAAGGAATCACTTAATTCGCTGTTCGCGCTGGTCGGATGGTGAATCCGGCCGCCGGTTCTGCTCAGTGCGGCGCCGTGTCCGCCCCAGCGTCGCGCGATGATCTCGGCCGCGATGGACACCGCCGTCTCCTCCGGTGTCCGCCCGCCCAGATCCAGCCCGATCGGGCTGGCGAGGCGGGTGAGTTGTTCGTCGGTGAGGCCTGCCTGTCGCAATCGGCCCAGCCGCTCGTCGTGCGTGCGGCGCGACCCCATGGCACCGACATAGCCGATCTGCGGCGCGCGCAGCGCCACCTCGAGCAGCGGAACGTCGAACTTGGGATCGTGGGTCAGCACGCAGACGACGGTTTGCGAGTCGACCGCGCCGGCCGTGATCTGCGCGGCCAGGTAGCGGTGCGGCCAGTCGACGACGACCTCGTCGGCGGTCGGGAACCGGGCAGAGGTGGCGAAGACCGGCCGCGCGTCGCACACCGTCACCCGGTAGCCGAGGAATGATCCCTGCTGGGCGACGGCGGCGGCGAAATCGATCGCCCCGAATACCAGCATCCTCGGCTGCCGGGCGTAACTGGCGACGAAAACACCCATGCCCTCGCCGCGGCGCTGCCCGTCCGGACCATAGGACAGCACTTCGGTGCGTCCCGCCGCGAGCAGCCCGCGTGCGTCATCGGTGACGGCATCGTCTGCGCGCGCCGACCCCAGCGTGCCGTGCGCATCGCTCGGCCGGATCAGCAGCCGACGCCCTACCCGGGCAGTGTCGGGGTGCTCGATGACGGTCGCGATGGCGACCGGCCGGTGCTCGGCGATATCCGCGGCGACCTCGCCGAGTTCCGGAAACGTCTCCCGCGAGATCGCTTCGACGAAGATGTCGATGATGCCGCCGCAGGTGAGACCGACAGCGAATGCGTCCTCGTCGGAGAAGCCGTAGCGCTGCAGCACCGGAGAACCGGTCCGGATGACGTCGGTGGCGAGTTCGTAGACCGCGCCCTCGACACAGCCACCGGAAACCGAACCGCCGACCGTTCCGTCCGGGGCGACGACCATGGCCGCACCAGGCGGTCGCGGCGACGAACGGAAGGTCCGCACGACTGTTGCGACCCCAGCTGTGCCCCCGGCGTTCCATGTTGTCATCAGATCCGTGAGCACGTCCTGCATAATGCGTCCTCCAGACGCGATGCAGCCGTCGGCGCTGCGTACACCTCCAAAGTAGACTCGGATTGTGACGCCCGCCCAGCTTCGGGCCTACTCGACCGTGGTGCGGCTCGGCTCCGTCCATGCGGCGGCCGGCGAGCTGGGGATGTCGGATGCCGGTGTCTCGACGCACATCGCCCAATTGCGCAAGGAACTCGACGACCCGCTGTTCACCCGCGCGGCATCGGGTCTGGCCTTCACCCCCGGCGGGCTGCGCTTGGCCAGCCGGGCGATCGAGATTCTCGGACTGCAGCGCCAGACCGCCATCGAGGTGAGCGAGGCGGCGCATGGCCGGCGGCTGCTACGTATCGCGGCATCGAGCGTGTTCGCCGAACATGCCGCGCCCGGCCTCATCGACCTGTTCGCGGCGCGGGCGAAGGATCTGTCGGTGGAGCTGAGTGTGCATCCCACCAGCCGGTTTCGCAGCCTGATCGAGACCCGTGCGGTGGATATCGCGCTGGGACCCGGGCACGACGGCCCCGACTCGACCATCACCGCCCGGCCGTTCCTGAAGTATCAGATCATTTCGGTCGCGCGCCCCGACAGCCCACTGGCCGACATCGCACCGCATCCGGCGCTGCTGCGGGAACAGCAGTGGATGCTGGGCCCCAGTGCAGGCAGTGTCGACGGGCACATCGCGACGATGCTGCGCGAGTTGGCCATTCCCGAATCACACCAGCGGATCTTCCAGAGCGACGCTGCCGCCCTCGAAGAGGTCCGCTGTGCCGGGGGCATCACCCTGACGATCGGCTTCGCCGTCTCCTCCGACCTGGCGACCGGTCGGTTGCGCCACATCAAGGGACCTGGCCTTCAGGTATCCGATGAGTGGTGCGCAACCACCCTGCCACCCGACACTCGCCAGCCCGCGGTGTCGGAGCTGCTGCGGTTCATCACCACCCCGCGATGCACCCAGGCGATGATCCGCGGGTCCGGCGTCGGCGTCACCCGGTTCCGCCCGAAAGTGCATGTGACGCTGTGGAGTTGACGCGCAGGGTCAGTGGGATGCGGTGGATTCGAGCGGACGCAACGACCAAGGCACCGCCTCGATCGGAACTGTCGCAGCAGATCTGTCCATCCGGCTCGTCTTGGATCCGGTCGTGAATTCGGGATCGGTCCCCATGATGACGCGGCCTTCACTGTTGACCAGCACTACCCGCTGACCGAATGCTTGGAATCGCGGAAGCAGGACCTCCTCGATCGCGGCGACCGGCACATCGGCGCCGGCGATTCCGAGGAATGTTCCCGATGTGGTCGTGACCGGTATCGAGAAGGTGCAGACGTACTCATCGGTGCACGCGTAATCGAGGTGTGGCCCCTGTACCCATCGCCGACCCTGCTCGTGCGGAACCGTGAACCAGTCCATTTTGGTGTAGTCGTAGAAGTATTCACTACCGGGATTCAATTCCAGGACCAGGCGTTGCGCGGTGGGAAGCCACCATTCGAGGTGTCGGGGGTGATCGGCCAGCACGCTGTCGGCCATCACTACGCCTGCGCCGTTGAACAATTTTCCGCGCGACTCGAGTTCGCCGAGGATGGTCTCGCGCAGCGGTGCCAGATCAGTTGCCCGGGGAGCGGACCGCAGCTTCTCGGTCAGCTCATCCCAGAGGGTTGTCAGCGCGGTCCCGATGGTTGCCAGCGATAGGTAGACCTCGTCAGCCAGTTTTGTGACGGAATCAGCGAGCGACTCGATGGTCGCGGGGGTCGGAAAGTTATCGGTGTCCCTCACTGAGCTCCAAGCGCAAAGCAACAAGGCGGCGGATGCGTGATTCCGTATGCGATTCTGCCAGTTCTCTGGCCCGGGCATCGTCTTCTTGTTCGATCGCGTCCACCACGTCACGATGGGCGGTCGCCTCGACCGCAGGGTCCAGCTTCAGGCCCGGCAGCCAGAGCAAGGCGGAGAGCTCTGCCTGCAGACCGACCTCGGCGCGGGTCAGCCGGGTGGACTGTGCGCACACCGCCATCTCGATGTGGAAGCGGCTGTCGGCCTGGCGGGCCGAGACGATGTCGGAGCTGTCCTCGAGCCGGTCGGCCAAGGCGCGCAGTCCGGATATATCGGCCCGCAAGCTGCGGCGCGCGGCGAACACGGCAACCGCCCCGGTGACGGCGAAGTGCTCGTCCCCTAGGTCGCGCAGCTCCTGAACGCTCATCTGTTGCAACCGCGCCAGCGAGGTGGCCTCGAAGACCTCCGCCGAAGCGCTGATGAAGCTGCCACCCCCGCGCCCGCGCTTGGTGTGCACGATGCCCTGCTGCCGAAGTACGGCCAGCGCCTCGCGCAGGGTCATCGTCGATACACCCAACTGGTTGGCGAGGTCGGTCTCACTCGGCAACTGCTGGCCGTCGGCCATCACACCGAGGCTGATCGCAGCAGACAGCCGCTGCACGACGGCATCGGTTTTCGGACCACCGCCCTCGAGCGGTGACAGCACTGCGCCGAGCGCGGTCAATCCGGCCCTCTTCTGGTGGGACAACGCGACTCCTGGGGTGGCGGGACCTGACACGATTCTACTCAATTAACAATTGAAATATGAACTATAAAGTTTTATGTAAACCTCTTGAACTATGAAATCTAATGTCTTAGGTTAAGGGCACCGCCCCGCATGGACACCTCGACGCGCCGACGTCACGATCGAAACAGGAATTTCCCATGTCCGAGAGCCTGACCTGCCATACGGAAGTCGACGGACTGTGTGTGACGTGGCGCATGGTTCATCATCATGTGATCGCGATTGTCGCCGTGCACAACGCATCCGACGCTTCGCCGGTGGCGTCCTTCTGCCCCAGCAGCTACCCGGATCTCGCGCGTGCGCGAGAGCTCCTTCCGGAACTGGCGAGGCTGTGGGATGCGGTCCGCCGCGAATTCTGGACGAAACTGATCCCACCGCGGCTGGTGCCCAGCAGGCAGGCATTGGCATAACGTCGCCGAGCACCATCGTCGCGGTGCATACTCAGCCTGATTCGCCAGTCGATTGCGTGGAATAGCCAGGCCAGAGTTCAGCGCCCAGACGACGATGGAGCGACACATGGACGACCACAGCGAACCCATGCCGCGGCCGACGGCGTTCCCACGCATCGACGACTACGGTTTCATCTCCGACTGCGAGGTCACCGCACTCATCGCCCCCAGCGGAGCAGTCGAATGGATGTGTCTGCCCCGCATGGACTCCCCCAGCGTCTTCGCGGCCATGCTCGATCGTTCCGCCGGTTCGTTTCGGTTCGCCCCCGCCGACTACATGGTGCCCACCGATCGCCGCTACGTCCCCGGCACGATGGTGATGGAGACGAGTTGGCGCAGTGGCGAAGGGTGGGCGACGGTCCGCGATGTGCTGCTGGTCGGGCCCTGGCGACACCAGGTCCCCGGCCGTAGCGCCCACTGCCGAACCCCCACCGACTACGACGCCGAGCACATTCTGCTGCGGACGGTGCACTGTGAGACCGGGCAAATCCAGTTCGTGCTCGACTGTCAGCCCTCCTTCGACTACGGCAGGCATCGAGCGCATTGGGAGTACCTCGACAGTTACTACGCCGCGCAGGCCGGCGCCGACGGGATCGATCTGCAGCTGACGCTGAGCACCGACATGCGCTTGGGGCTGGAAGGGACGCATGCGCTGGCCCGCACCCTGCTGAAGGCGGGCGACACACGCTTTTGCGCGCTCTCCTGGGGTAGTCGCGACGCGCCCCGCGCCGTTGACGAGGCCGATGCACGGATGCTGCGGACCATCCATCATTGGCGGCACTGGCTGGCCGGTGGGCGGTTTCCGGACCATCCGTGGGCTGCCCAGCTCACCCGCAGCGCGCTGACCCTCAAGGGACTGACCTTCGCGCCCACCGGCGCCATCATCGCCGCCGCCACCACGTCATTACCCGAAACGCCAGGCGGACAACGCAATTGGGACTATCGCTACTCGTGGATACGCGACTCCGCCTTCGCGCTGTGGGGCCTGTACACGCTGGGCTTCAGCTGGGAGGCCAACGACTTCTTCTCCTACATCATCGGCTTGACCGAAGATGTCCGGGATATGCAGATCGTCTACGGTATCGGTGGCGAAAGCGACCTCACCGAGCAGACCCTCACCCACCTGCGCGGCTACGAAAATGCCCGCCCCGTGCGCATCGGCAACGGCGCGTACCGGCAACGCCAGCACGATGTGTGGGGTGCTGCGCTGGACGCGGTGTACCTCTACGCGCGCAACCAGGACCGAATCGACGCGCGAGCCTGGTTGGTGCTGAGCCGGGCGGTCAAAAGCGCTCTCACCTACTGGCGCGAGCCCGACCATGGCATCTGGGAAGTACGCGGGGAGCCCCAGCATTTCACCTCCAGCAAGGTGATGTGCTGGGTTGCCGCCGATCGCGGCGCCCGGCTGGCTCGCATCCACCAGGACTTCGAACGCGCGCATCGCTGGCAACAGGCCGCAGACGAGATCCACGCCGACATATGCACTCATGCCCTCGATTCCCGGCAGGTGTTCACCCAGTACTACGGCAGCACCGCGCTGGATGCCTCGACCCTGCTCATCCCGCTGGTTCGTTTCCTGCCCCCTGACGACGACCGGGTACGCAACACGGTGTTGGCCATCGCCGACGAACTGACCGAAGACGGCCTCGTATTGCGGTATCGCGTCGGTGAAACCGACGATGGCTGCGCAGGGGAAGAGGGTGCCTTCACGATCTGCTCGTTCTGGCTGGTCTCGGCGCTGTCGGAGATCGGCGAGAAGACACGAGCCAAACAGCTGTGCGAGAAACTGCTCGCCTACGCCAGCCCCCTCGGCCTCTACGCCGAGGAGATCGACCCCCGGACCGGTCGGCACTGGGGCAACTTCCCCCAGGCGTTCACCCACCTCGCCCTGATCAACGCCGTAATGCACGTCATCCAGGACGAACAAGCGATATTGCGGCAGGCGCTCGGCGGGGAATCGATCGCCCCCCGACTCGACGATGCATCGTTCACACTGGGATACATGCACCGCTGACCCTGATGCCGTGGCCGGGTATCCGCGCGACGACCGCACCCGAAATGTCAGCAGTCGCATCGCCGCTGGTCCGTGGAGCCTCGGCCTGGCACGAAATCCATTCGCGCATAACAACTTCCGAGGATTTCGATCGGTACGGGATGGGTGCTACCACCGTCGCTCGGCAATGCACGTTGTGTGAAGCGCACTGCGGGATTCTGGTGACCGTCGAGGATGATCAGGTCACCCGGATCGAGGGCAATAACGCACCGGTCATCGCGTACTGGTGAGATCGGGCACTGTGCCCTGGGTACGGCTTCGGGAATTCACTTTGCGGCTCGGGCTGGGGTCAGGAACCCCCGTGGCCCGTGGTGACCGAGCTCGACTGGGTGGGCCGCGCCGGCCCGGAAATCGAGCCCGCCGCGACTCGCGGCAATCATGTTGCACTACAGCCATTTCGAGGATGTGGGTTACTGTCCTGCGGACCCGTGTGCTGGCGATCCAGTTGCTCGGGCGGTCATGTCGTACTCCGGAATCGAGGCAAGCGAATGAACCACAAGCTCTGGTTGCTCGGACGGTCTGTCACGGTCGGCGCTCACATTCTCGGTGAGAAGTTGTTTCGGCCGAAAGCCCGTGACCTCGAGGACGTCCCGGTATCCGGTGAGACGCTGACCCCGCAGTGGCTGACGGCCGTCCTGTGCCGCGATGTCCCCGATGCCGAGGTGCTGTCGTTCGAAACCTCGAGCGGCAGCCGCGGAACATCCACTCGTGTCGCGATTCGTGTCGAGTACAACGAGACGGGCAAGCAGGCGAGCTTACCGACCGATCTCTTCGCGAAGACCACGACGGCCTTCTCCCAACGCATCCTGCTCGGTGGCGGGAAGATGATCGACGGCGAGACCCGGTTCTTCAGGGATTTTCGGCCCCGGGCCGACATCGAGGCTCCGTTCGGCTATTGGGGCGCAGCCGATTCGGCGTCCTGGCGATCGATCGCCCTGATGGAAGACATCGTCTCGACCCGTGGTGCGCAGTTCATCGAGCCGACCGCCCCGATCGCCCGTGACCAGATCGAAGACCTGGTGCGCAATCTCGCCCGGCTCCACCGCACCTTCTGGAACCACCCGTCGATCACGGACCTCAAGACCACGACCGAGGCACTCCAGGCATACCTTGCCGCCATCGACATGAAAAAGCGTTGCGAGGTCGGTCTGCGCCGCGCCGGGGAGGTGGTTCCCCAGGTTCTGCACGGCCAGAGCGAACGCCTGTGGGCCGGTGTCGAGCGTGCGATCGACAAGGCGACGAACGAGCTGCCCCAGACCCTGCTGCACGGTGATCCGCACATCGGACAGACATACCGAACCGGCACGGGGCGAATGGGATTCGTCGACTGGCAGGTCGTGATGCGGGGAGGCTGGGCGCACGACTTCGCCTACACCGTCATCTCGGGATGCGAGCCCGAGGATCGGCGCGCCTGGGACCGGGAACTGTTGGCGGCCTACCTGGACGAACTCGGAACCCTCGGCGGCGAAGCGCCATCCTTCGACGACGCATGGCTGGCCTACCGGCAACAGTCCATGTTCGCTTACGCCGCTTGGGCGTTCACCATCGGCAGGGCAGCCTATCAACCCGAGATGCAGCCCGTGGAGACCTGCTTGACGCTTTTGAAGCGCATCACCACGGCCATCGACGATCACGATTCGCTGCACGCCCTCGGCGTCTGACACCGACTTGCCGCCAACCGATCTCGCGCCCGGGCGGCGGCCCGGCCGCGCATCGGAGGCGAAAAGCGAACTGTGGAGCCAATTTTCCCGTGCGTTGATGATTGCCGTCCATGGGCGCTATATCATCGACCGGTTCCGGCGCAGACCCGGTAACTCGCTCCAGTGCCGTGTCCGGGCAGAGAGCGGTAGTTCAGCAGTCAAGTAGTGCATACGAATCCGTTTGGAGTTTTGCCCTTGAGTTTGCCGCAATCCCAGGCCCCCGCTCAGTCGTGCCCGGTCGTCCACGGCTCGCCAACCGATTCCGACGACCCGCGGGTGCCCATGTACTCGCCCGAGTTCGCGGCCGATCCACATCATGCCTATCGCGAAATGCGTAGGCGTTATGGATCTTTGGCGCCGGTCGAGTTGGCGCCCGGCGTACCGGCCACCTTGGTGATCGGCTACGGCACCGCGGTGCGGATCCTCAATGATCCCGAACATTTCCCCGCCGACCCACGGGCCTGGCAGAAGGACATTCCCGCGGACTGCCCCATTCTTCCCCTGCTGGAGTGGCGGCCCATGGCAAGTCGCAGCACCGGTACCGAGTTCACCCGCTACCGCGGAGCGATCACCGCCAGCATCGACGAGATCGACCTGTACGCCCTGCACGCGGTCGTGGAGAGGCTCGCAATCCCGCTGATCAACTCCTTCTGCCAGGACGGGTCCGCCGACCTGATCCGCCAGTACCTGTACCCGTTGGTGTTCGAAGTGGTGAACTACCTGCTCGGCTGCCCGCCGGAGATCGGCGGACAGGTCGCCGCCGGTACGGCCGCGCTGCTCGAGGGTGTCGACGCCGAGAAGGGGAACCAAATGCTCGGGGAGGCGCTGATGAGCCTCGTGGCACTCAAACGCGCCGACCCCCAACGCGACATCACCTCGGTGCTGCTCCAGCACCCCGCCCAGCTGGACGACGTCGAAGCCTCGCACCACGTATCACAGGTCTACGGCACCGGGATCGAATTCGAGCTGAACCTGATCGCTAACACCTTGCTGCTGATCCTCACCGACGAGCGCTTCGGCGAAAGCTTCCTCGGCGGCAACCTGTCCTCCCGCGATGCCCTCGACGAGGTCTTGTTCAACGACCCGCCACTGGCGAACCTGCTGATCACCTACCCACGCCACCCGATCCTCATCGACGATGTGTGGCTGCCCGCCCACCAGCCCGTCGTCATCAGCATGGCCGCCTGCAACAACGACCCCGCGATCCGCACCGGCGACCTGACCGGCAACCGCTCCCACCTTGCCTGGGGCCTGGGCCCGCACGCCTGCCCGGCGCGCACCCTGGCCTACCTGATCGCGCAGGAGGCCATCGACCAACTACTCGACGCACTGCCGGAGATCGAACTCGACCTGCCGAATCAGACACCCAACTGGCGACCAGGCCCCTTCCACCGGGCGCTGACCGAATTGCCGGTCACCTTCCCACCCACCGCTCCGCTGAAATACCAAGGGCAGTCCCCGCACTGACAAAGGCACTATCGACGATCACGGTCGAGTGTCGGATCGATCGGCGTTCAAACACCTCACCTGGGATGCGGGACAAGGGCTCGGATTCGACGGCGACGATCAGTTCATCGTGGTCCGGTGCCTGCGGCAGGGCCGGTGGACTGTCGGGCGATCGGGGTATCTGCTCATTCCGGCGGTTTTCCGGCACCGCTGTATCGGCCCGAGATATGGCAGGGGCCCGCATGAACGCCGATATCGATGCGGCCTTGCGACTGATCGTCGCGCGCCTGGACCTGGACATGGTTGATCGCATATCGGTGATGCCGACCTTCTCCGGATATCTTGCCCGGTTGCGGGTCGCGGTCCCAGCGACCACGCTGCACACCTACAACCTGAGTCCTGACCAGGGGGCGGGCGGCTAAGCAATTCATCCCACGCCCAGTTTCGAATCACGTCGACATACATAGATAAGGCCAGAAACATCGTCTCCCCCTCGTTGAACCAACCGAGGGTTTGACAATTCGCGGCCCGTCGAGTGGATCGCGCCGCTGGGCGCTGCGGGCGATTAGTCGGGAAGATAGTTGGGGTCGCGTTGGCAGGTGAGGTCGGTATCGGGGAGGGTGCCGTCACGGAAGTAGGTGTTGACGACGTCGTTCACGCAGTGGCTCAGGTCGGAGCCGAGGACGCCGTGAACGCGGGTGTCTGCCAGTGTGATCATTCGTGACGCTGTCAGGTCCTGGTGCAGCCCAAGGCCTTGCTGGTAGGCGGTGCGGGTGTCGCGGGTCGCCTGCAGGATCAGGGCTGGTGTCGAGTTGTGCACGACAGTGGGTGGCTCGACCGGGTCCGGCCAAAACGCGCAGGCTGTGATGTTGTTGGCGAACGCGCCGAACACCGGTTGGGTCGCCCGGACGCCTTCGATATTGCGGCGATACCAGGCCAGATCTCGGGGTGCGGCCTTGTCGCCGCACAGGACCGCGGCCATGCCCGAGGCATCTAGCGGAACGGGACCGTTGATCTTCGCTTTCAGTTGCTCCATGTCGATGGGCAGCCCGGACACTGCGTCGGATACGGTCCGCACGAGCTCGGCGAGGTTGGTGTTCTTTTTCGGATTGGACAACAGCGACAGCAGCATCATCGGAACGGTGTGCTCGTCGATGAGATAGCCGTTGCCGATGACCGGATGGGTGGCGGCACGTCGGATCATGTCCTCGACAAAGGCTCGGACCTGCGGTGCGCTGGTACCGAAGTGGTAGTCGGCGTCGTGGCGGGCCGCCCAGATCGCCCAGTCGTCGAGCCCGGCCTCGTTGACGGCGCCCATGTCCTGGTAGGTGCCGATCCAGTAGCGGTCCGGGTCGATGGCGCTGTCCAGCACGATGCGGTCACTGTGCTGAGGGAACATCTGCGTGTACACGGCGCCCAGGTAGGTGCCGTAGGAGTCGCCGTAGTAGTTGAGCTCGCGTTCACCGAATGCGCCGCGGATGACATCCATATCTCGGGCGGTATTGCGGGTGGTGATGAACCGGGCCTTCTCGGGATCGGGTACTACGCAGGAAGCCGCGAGCGCGGCGGCCAAGGTGGCGTCGCGCGCATAGCCGAAGGCGTCGAAGCCGGCCGAGAACAACATGGTGGGCAGCGGCAGCGCACAACTCATTCGGTCCGATCGGCCGATACCACGCGGGTCCATGCCGATAAGGTCGTACCGGGCACGGACATCCGGTGTCAGCCGATCCCGGAGGTCGGCGATCATGCTCAGGCCCGGACCGCCGGGACCGCCGGGGTTGGACAGCATGATCCCGCGTCTGAGTTCAGGGTCGGTGGCCGGGATACGCGAGATCGCTACGGTCAGCGTGCGCGAGTCCGGTCGGGTGTAGTCGAGCGGTACTACAACGCCCGCGCACTGAGCCCCCGCGCTGTCGAGCGCCGCGTCGTTACACGGCTTCCAGTCCAGCGGCTGGTGATAGAACGTCTCCAGCCCACCCGCGATGTCGTCGACCGGGTCGGCGCTTGCCGGTCCCACGGGCAAGGTGGCGAATGCAGCTGCCGATATGACCCCGACAACGAGCCATCGAATCCATGTTGTCGGCATCGCATCTCCTGCCCGCGACCTCCGTGTACGCATCCCTGATTCCGCCGCACAGCCATTTTCGGAGTCTCGGACCAGCACCCTACTGCCGTTTGCTGAAACCGGCTCGGCGAGGCAGAGATTCTCAGGAGCGTCACACATGCTTGCCTGATTACGTCGGGGTTGCGCCTCCGACATCTGGTTTTGCGGGGCGCCCGACGTGCACGGCTCATAGGTCGGCGCGATAACAGCGTATGCCGAGCGATTGCCGACCGCGTCGAGGCCAGGCGCCCGCGCTGAAATCCGCTCAGTCCGGCGAGCCTTCTCCTCCTCGCTGGGCGGCCTCGACCGTTGTTGGAAAAATTAAGCTGTGAATATGAGATCGTTATGTTACCGTGACCTAGATCTCGAATTGGTGTGACTAGTTGTGCGGGCCCCCCAGCGCCTGCGCGTCGGATAGTTGGACGCGGGAGGCGTGATGGAATCCCGGCATATGTTGTCGACATATCGGAAAAATGCTTGCCGCACAGCGTGTTCGGCTACCGGTGTGCCTGGTCCGCCAGTCGACGGCGCGCCAAGGCAACCAGCGATGTGGTGGCGGATCGGCCGACAGTGGCTTGCACCCCTCACGCTCGCCCTGATCATGCTGGCGGCAGCATTGTCGATGCCGGTCGCGCGAGCCACAGCGCTGTCCCCTGGTGACGATCCCTTCTATGCCGCACCCCCCGATCTCGCGTCACATCCGAACGGCGCGGTGCTCGGATCGCGGACGATCCCACTGCTCGGTCTGCCGATACCCGTGGTGGCGTGGCAATTGCGGTATCGCACAACCGATTCCGAAGAGCATCCGCAGCTGGATGTGACCACGGTGCTGGTGCCGCCGGTGCCCTGGAACGGTCCGCGGCCGGTGTTGTCGTACCAGGTACCCGAGAACAGTCTGGACACCCGGTGCGCGCCGTCGTCCACGCTGCGGGGCGGCAGCGACAGCAACATGGCGAGCGCCATGCAGGATGCGCCGTTCATCGCGGACGCACTGCGGCGGGGATGGGCCGTCGTGGTCAGCGATTACGAAGGGCCGCAGTCCCGGCTCTTCGACGGCGTGACATCCGGGCGTGGAGTCCTGGACGGAATCCGGGCCGCACTGTCGTTCCCGCCAGCCGGCATCGATGCCTCGAGCCCGATCGGCGCCTGGGGATACTCGAGTGGAGCCTTCGCCACGCTGTGGGCCACCCAGTTGCGTCAGGAATATGCACCAGACGTGCGATTCGTCGGCACCAGCGCCGGCGGAATCCCCACCGATATCCCGGCCGTGGCACAACGCGCCGACGGCGCCGTGGGGGCGATACTGATCCTGCTCGGGCTGGCCCGCAATGAACCCGACTCCCGGTTGGCCGACTTGCTGAACGACCGGGGCCGCCGCGCGCTGCTCGCCGCAGACACCTCCGCCTGCGGTGCGGATCTGGCTCAGAAATACTCCGACATCCACGTCGACGACTTGGCCACAGTCCCGAACCTGTTGGCGCAGCCTGCTTTCCGCAACGCCGCCATGCCCAATGAACTCGGCCGTACCACTCCCGACACCCCGCTGTACCTGTACCACAGCGTTGCCGACGAGAAGATCCCCGTCGCCGGCTACACCGCCCTCGTCGACAGCTACTGTGCTCAGGGTGCCACCCTCACCGCGATCCACTCGCTGTTCCCGACGCATATCGGAGCCGCCGCGGGCGAAGCCTTGGGCGGCATGAAGTTCCTCGCCGACCGCTTCGCCGGCGCCCCACAAGCCCCGGGGTGTGTGGTGCAGTAAGCGCCGGCCCACCAGGCCGAGTGCAATGCCCGCCGCCGTCGGCGGCAGGTATCAGAGCTGGTCGGGGATGAGCTGGAGCTGGTTACGGGCAAGCCGGCCGCGACGAAACTCAGGTCTGCTTTGATGCCGCTAGGGTGACGGATTTAGCACCAACATCAACGACCGAGCCCGCGAGCGCCCAGGTGTTTTCGCCGGGTTCTACTGATGGCGAGACAGCAGTGCCCGATCGCCAGTCGCCGCGGAGACAATCGGCGTTCTGCTTCCAGTGGCCGGTTCGTGCTGGCATCCTCGAGATAGCAACTGCGACAAGGGGGATCATGAATACCGCGCCACCGAACTGGTACCCCGACCCTCAGAACGAGGGCTTTCTGAGGTATTGGAACGGCACCGAATGGACCGGTGACCGTGTACCTCCCTCCGCGGTCGACATCACCGACCAGACCCAGCAGAACGTTGGGCAGGCCTCGAAGGTCCCGCTGTTCGGTGCCCGTGCGCACGCGAAGAAGCAGTCGCAGGAGCTGGCGGACGCGCTCGCCGAAAACCAAAGGCTACGAGCACAATTGGCGAGTACCGGAGGGCTCGAGATCGCCGAACTACAACAGCTGCGGGACCAGTACGCAGCACAGGTCACCGACCAGCAAACGCTGCTGGACAGCCTCCGCACGCAGGTGATCAACACTCGAGAAGAGTCGGTGCTTCAGGAGATCGGCATCTACGAATACCGCCACCCCCTGTCCGACTCAGTCGCCTACCGTGACGAGCTCAAGCAACTACAAGGTGAGATCAAGGACATGGCGCGCCGCGACGGCGGCGCGATCGAGGCCTTGAAAACATGGGTGGTCGAGGGGTCGGTCACCGATGGCCGCAAGATGATCCGCGAATACTCGATGCTGATGCTGCGCGCGTACAACGCCGAGGCCGACAACCTCGTCCGAAGCCTCAAGCCCTACAAGCTATCCAGCGCGCTGGAACGCCTCGACAAGATCGCTTTCACGCTTCTCGGACGTGGAGATGCCGACAATCCTCGCCCAACTCGCGCTGGTGCGCTCCTTCGTGGCACGAGAGTTCGAACAATCACGGCGCCACTGAAATTGGCTCCGCTCAACCTCACAACCGATACCAATCCGCCCCCATCAACCGTTGGAAGGCGAGATCACCGATCACCTGGGCTATGACCATGACAGTCTGAACTAATACTGCAACTGCACTCAGGTGGTTCGGTGCTGGTAGACCTGTCGGGTGGTGTTGGATCATGTTGTGGCGGAGCTGGATTCGTTGATGGCGAG